>JAAYAK010000117.1 GCA_012719415.1 Syntrophorhabdus sp. | reverse complement strand
CCGACGAATTCCTTCGATACGGAGAGTTTCCGGTCCGTTGGCTGCACATTTCTGACAAGGTCGACCTTGAAGGTCTCGTCCATGATGTCCGTCCCGACTCCTCAGTTCATCTCTATGCTCTCGATGTCCTTTCTTTCCGGTGACGAGAATATCTTCTTCAATTCGAGAAGGATGAGCAGGCGGTCGTCGAGCTTGCCCACACCCTCTATGTATTCCGATTCTATGCCCGCGACCATGGAAGGGGGCGGTTCTATGGTGTTTGCCGGGATCCTCAGGACCTCGGAGACGGAATCGACGATGAACCCCAGCACCAGGCCTTCGAGCTCGACGACGATTATCCGCGTCGATTTGTCATAGGGCTGCTCCCGGAAACCGAGACGCTTGCGCAGATCGACGATGGGGATGATCTTTCCCCTGAGGTTTATCACGCCCTCTATAAAGGCTGGAGCGTTGGGGATCTTCGTGATGTTCATCATCTTGTTGATCTCCTGGACCTTCAGGATATCGACCCCGAACTCTTCCGTTCCGAGTTTGAATGTCACGAGCTGTAGTATTGTTCCCTCATTCATCAGGATCCTCCTCTTTTCTCTATAATCGGAAGTTCCTCTCCCGACTTAAGTCATTAGCAAATTGTATGCCCAATCTTATGGATACTACAACCAACAGGCACAGTCAACCCTCCTGTACATTTTTTCCTTTGCCCGTCGCCGACCCCTTTAGTCAGCGGGATTCCAGTCGATAAAATATGTAAAGGCAACGTGAGAACGATGAAAAGGAACCCAACCGAAAGCGGTGCCACGAAACCGCAGGATGAGCCAGGCCAGGGCGTTGAGGTCCATATCGGCCGGCAGCCGATCCTGAACAGGGCCAGGAAGATATTCGGCTACGAGCTCCTCTTTCGGAGCGGGAGGACCAACGCGGCCGGCGTTACCGACAACGTCCACGCGACGGCCAGCGTCATGGTCAACACGCTCAACAACATCGGCATCTCCCGGCTCATCGGAGACAAGGTGGGATTCATCAATGTCGATGACCGGGTCCTCGACAGCGGCATCGTCGAGCTTCTACCGAGCAGGATGACCGTCCTCGAGCTTCTGGAGACGGTGAAGGTGGACAAAAGGGTTCTCGCCCTTTGCGCTCAGGCGAGAAGGAACGGCTACCAGTTCGCCCTCGACGACGTCGTCTCCTATGACGGCGCCCCCGAAGACATGTTCCGCATCGCCTCTTACGTGAAAGTGGACCTCATGGGTACCGACAGAGAGCAACTCCCGGAACTCGTGAGGAAACTGAAGAGGCACAACCTCAAGCTCCTTGCCGAGAAGGTGGAGACCCAGGAGGAGTTCGAGTTGTGCCGCGACCTCGGCTTTGATTACTTCCAGGGTTACTTCTTCGAAAAACCGTCGATAATATCGGCGAGGTCCATTTCTCCGACACAGCTGGTGCTCCTCGACCTTTCAAGGATCCTCGCCAGGGAGGAGGAGTTCTTCGTCATCGAGGGTCTCTTCAGGAAGAACCCCGAGCTTCACATCAAGCTTCTCCAGTTCATGAATTCGGCGGCCTTCTACACGGCCAACAAGATAAACTCCATCGGCCAGGCGATATCTCTCCTGGGATACCGCAATCTTCAGAAGTGGGTAACCCTGCTCCTCTTCGCCGGCGAGGGATACGACACGCGGTCGGCCCCCCTGTTCGAGCGGGCCGTGATCCGGGGCAGGATCATGGAGCTCCTCGCCTCCCGCATAACCCGCGACACCTCCGCCGCCGACAGGGCATTCATCACCGGCGTCCTGTCTCTCGTCGACGCCCTCTTCCAGGCACCCCTGGAGAGCATCCTCACCGACTTCAACCTTTCCGAGGAGATAAACGGGGCCCTCCTCAACCACGACGGCGTCCTCGGCAAACTCGTTTCAGTGATAGAGACCCTGGAGCAGGAGAACTATGACGAGATGGAAACCCACCTCAGAGACGTCAACATGACATCCACGGACCTCTACATCATCGAGAACAACGCGATAATCGAATACGAATCGATGAGCGGAATGTAAGAATAACCGTTAGAGCCGTTAGAGCCGTTAGAAAAACCCCTGATGCCTTCCGGCTATCAGGGGCTTCGGTCTTTTTCGGTTCTAACGGTTCTAACGGCTTAAACGGTTCTAACCATCTTTTCCCACCGTCTTTTCAGTTCCTCATCTGTATCTGCTGGGCCTGGACCTGGGCGGTGGCCCTTCTGTGCATGGTGTAGTTGAGGATGACCGAGGGGATGTCGAGGATGAGGATCACCTTACCGTCGCCCCGTATCGTCGCGCCGCTTATCCCCTTGATGTCCTTGAGGAATTCTCCCAGGGGCTTGATGACCACCTCTTCCTGGCCGATGACGGAGTTGACCTTGATGCCGATCGTCTTCTCGCCGATCGAGCAGATCACCACGTACCCGCTGCCGTCCTCCGGGCCTTGCATGAGGAAGGCCTTGCTGAGGTCCACAATGGGGATAACGGTGTTGCGCAGGACAAGGACCTCGTTCTTGTCCACCGTCTTGATGAGCCCTTCCTTGAGCTTGACAAGCTCGGTGACGGTGTTGAGGGGTATGGCAAAGAGCTCTTCCGCCACTTTCACGATCAGCGCCCTCATGATGGCAAGGGTCAGGGGGAGCTTGATGGTGAGCTTCGTCCATTTTCCTTCCTCGGAATCGATGTGCGCCTGTCCGTTCATCTTCTCGATGTTCGTCCTGACGACATCCATTCCGACGCCGCGGCCGGAGACCTTGCTTATCTTCTGCGCCGTGCTGAGGCCCGGTATGAAGATGAGGTTCATCGCTTCCTTCGGGGACAGACTTGCCAGCTCCGCCTCGTTCATGAGCCCCTTTTCTTTCACCTTGTCCTTCACCGCCTGGATGTTGATGCCCTTCCCGTCGTCGTACACCTCGATGATGACGTGGTTGCCCTCGTTGTAGGCCCTGATGGAAAGAAGGCCCTTGGCCCGTTTCCCATTCGCCGTGCGCTCTTCGGGCAGCTCGATGCCGTGGTCGACGGAATTCCGTATGATATGGATGAGAGGGTCTGTGAGCGCCTCTATGAGAGAGCGGTCAAGCTCCGTCTCCTCGCCTTCGACCTTGAGCTCGATATCCTTTCCGAACTCCGAACAAAGGTCTCTCACCATTCTGGGGATCTTGTTGAAGACCTTGCTGACGGGCACCAGCCTCGCCCTCATGACGGAAAGCTGGAGCTCGTTGGTGATGACCTCTATGTAATTCGTTATATCCGTCAGGTTGTCGAAGACGGCCTCACTCTCCTCGCCCTTCTTCGCCATGCTGTTGACGAGGATGAGCCTGTTCTTCCCGAGGACAAGCTCACCGACGAGGTTCATCAGCTCGTCGAGCTTCTTGACATCGATCCTGATCGACTGTTCCTCCGTCTTGGGGGCCTTCTGTTTCACCAGCGCCTTGTTGAGCTGGGTCTCGGTGATGTACTTCTCCTCGACGGCGATCTCACCGACCTTCTTGTCCTTCTCCGTCTCCTGTTTCTTGAGGACATCCTCAAGCTCGGATTCCGTGATGATCTTCTCCTCCACGAGGATCTCGCCGATCTTCTTCGTCTCCTCGGGCTGAGGCGCCGCGCCCTTCTTCGCGGGATCGAGGAGGTCCGTGAGCTTCACGATGACGGCGGACGCGTCCTGGTTCTCGCTTCCCTGGTCCCTGATGTCCTCTATCATCAGCTTCATGAGGTCGAAGGACTCGAGGAGGATGTCGGCAACGGCCTGGTCCGTGGCCATCTCGCCTTTGCGGATGACCCCGAGGACATCCTCGGCCTTGTGGGCAAGCTGGGACAGGGCGTTGAACCCCAGGAAGCTCGAGGTCCCCTTTATGGTGTGGACGGCCCGGAAGATGCTGTTCACGACCTCCTCGTCCTGGCTCTGCTCGATCACGACAATGTCCTGGATGACATTGTCCATGAGTTCACTCGACTCGGCTATGAACTCATCGATGATTTCCTGCATCTCATCTCTCTGGAGAGCTTGATCATCCATTGTATTCCTCCTCGTCCTGCATAAGGCTTTCCACCTTGTACAGGAGAAAATTTGGTTGCACCGGCTTGTTGAGGAACATGTTGACACCTGCGTCAAGAGCATCCTTCTTGAGCTTGTCGTCCTTCGTCGTGGTGAGCATGATGACGGGCGTGTCCATGTAATAGTAGTTGTCCCGCAGGTTCTTCACGAACTCGATGCCGTCCATGTTGGGCATATTGAGGTCCACGATAACGAGATCGACCTGAACGTGGCTCAGCTTTTCCATGGCATCCATTCCGTCCTCGGCCTCGGCGATGATATAGTTCTTCCGCTTCAGGATATACGCCAGGAGCTTCCTGATCGTTGCCGAGTCATCCACGATGAGTATCGTCTTCATATTTCATCCTTTCTGATACGCTATGGTTCCGGGAAACACGAGCGGCTTGAAGGCCCGGGAGATGTTGTGAAGCGATTCCGCGTGACCGATCGTCAGGAATCCCTTTGGCTTCAGGCACTCGTACATATGGTCCACGACCTTCTTCTTCATCTTCTCGTCAAAGTAGATGAGAACGTTCCTGCAGAAGATGAAATCCATCTGCCGGTACAGCCTGTACGCATCGTCATCCATGAGGTTCATGAAGTCGATCTTAACGTTCTTTTTTACCGTTTCCTTCAGCTTATACATATTGTTCTCTTCTGTAAAATACTTTCTCTTGATCGCCTCATCGGTGTTGCGGACACTGTACTGGCTGAAAACGGCCTTCCGTGCCGATTCCAGGACCTTGCTCGATATGTCCGTGGCGATGATGGTGAAGGGAACGCTGACCCGATGGATCTCCGCCATCTCCATGAGCATGATGGCGAGCGTGTATGCCTCCTCACCCGTGGAACAGGCCGCGCTCCATATGCGGATGGGAGAGCTCTGGCTCGTGCCGTTCATGTAGGCTTTCTGCACGATGATCTTGAAGGCGTCGAGCTGCGGCGGGTTGCGGAAGAAACTCGTTTCGTTGGTCGTGACCACGTCGTAGAGCCTGGCGAGCTCATTCCTTGCCTTGTCGGCGCCGTATTTCAAATGGTAGTAATAGTCTTCGAAGGAACCGAGACCCAGCTCGCTCAACCTGTTCGTCAACCTGCTCTCAAGGAGATAGGTCTTCGTTTCGGCGAAGTATATGCCCGTTTTCTCATAGATGAAGTCTCTCAGGACGGTAAATTCTTCTCTGGTCATGGCCGGTTCCTATGCGTTCTGCGTTCTGCTGACAACCATCTCCGCCGCGGACCTGATATCGTCGTTGCTGCTTATGAGATATGGCCGTATGTGGTCCACCGCGCGTTCGTCGTTGAGGTCGGCCAGCGCCCGAATACACCCTATCGTGATGAGACCGTTGTCGTCCCCGAGGCCCTTCACGAAGATATCGAAAAGGGCCGGGTCTTCGAAAGCCCCAAGCGCGGACAGCGCGTAGTACCGCGTCCACATCCCCCTGCTTTCGTCCGTAAAGATCCCGACAAGCCTCTCCTTGAAACGTTTCAGTCTCTTGTCCTTGACGACCTTGAGCACCTCGTGGGGTATCTCGTCTCCCATGAGCGTGTCCTCAAGGAGCTCCATGTAGTTCTCGTCGTCGACGAAACCTCCGAGAACGCCGATGGTGCTTCTGCGCACACCTTCATCCTCATCTTTCAGGAGCCGGGTGATGAACGGCAGGTTCCTCTGTCCGTCGATGAGACCTGTGGAGGCAAGATACACCTTCTTGTCGTCCACCGATCCCCCGTTGACGAAATCCGCGATCATCTCGACAGCCATGGCGGGGTCGAGCCGGATCAGGGCCCTCAACGCCTTGACCCTCACGTCGTGGAAGTCCTCCCTGAGGATGCGGACGATGTCCTCCTTGAGGTTCGTGAGCTTGAGATTGCCCACGGCATCCACCGCGAAGCCCTTGATATGGCCGTCGGTGTCCTTCAGGGCCTCCTTGATGATGGAACACCCGCTTCCTTCCACAACCGCCGGAACGTTCATCACGATCTCCCGCTTCACCTCCACGGGTGCCGTGAGGAAATGCCTGAGGAGCGCAGCCTCCCCGACCTTTACACCCGTCATCCGGCAGGCCCTGACGAGGGGCAGGAGGTTCGCCTCGTCACGCTCCATGTACCGGCCGGCCTCGGCCGCCCATATCTCACTTAAGGAAGCGAAAAGCTCGAGCACCGTTCCATAGTTCTCGTCGTCGGGATCCATCCCCTTGAGGATGTCAAGAACGACCCCGCAGGTCTCGGGGATCCTGAAGTGGGTAAGCATGCGCACGATCTCGACGGGACGGTCCCTCCTTTCGGCGGCGCTTCCGAGCAAATGCTCATAGAGCTCGTCCCCTATCTTCTCCTTGAGCCTCTCAAAGGTCTCCTCGTCACCCTTCTCGAGGATGATCCTGAGGTAGACGCTTCTCTTCTCCCTGTCCCATCCTTTGATCACATCGAACAGCTCGTCGAGCACGGCATGGTCACCGTATTCCACCAGGACCTCGCAGGCAACACCGGAAAGCTCTTCGCCGCTGTCCCTGAAGAACTCAAGGATCCGGGGAACGGCCTTCGGGCTCTTCGTCCTCCCCAGGCTCAGGATGGCGGAGAAGGCTATCCATTCCTCGTCCTTGAGGGCGTCAAGAAGGGCCATGACGGCCCGGTCATCATCGAACTCACCGAGCGCCATGCACGCGGCGTTCCTCACGTTGTCCACGTCATCACGGGACTTCTTCACGATGAACGGTACGGAGCGCGGGTCCCTGAGGAAGGACAGGACCTCCAGGGCATAGACCCGTATATCCTCGTTCTCGTCTTCGAGCATCGAGATGACCCCGTCGAGATGAATGCTGCCGATACTCTTCAGAACATCGAGGACGGCCATCCTGACAGGTGTGTTCTTCTCCTGGAGAAGGGGGATCACACGTTCCACCACCTCTTTTCCAGGCGATCCGACCAGCGCTTCAATGGCCTTTCCCTTCTCGAAATTGTCACCGTCCCTGAGAAGGGTTATGAAGCGTTCCAGTTCCTCACCGCCAAGACCCTCCATGCGATCATCCTCTCTTTCCCGCGTTCTCATAGCACCCTCATGATCTCTTCCGATATTTTATCGATGGGGAGCACCGCGTCGGCCAGATTCGCCGAGATCACCGCCCTCGGCATTCCGAAGACAACACAGGTCTCTTCGTCCTGGGCCACGATGTACCCACCCCTCGCCTTCATCTCCTTCATGCCCTGAAGCCCGTCGTTGCCCATGCCGGTCAGGATGACGCCGAAAGACTGCCTCTCGAAGGCTTCCGCCGTGGTGCTCATGAGAAGGTCGACGGAAGGCCGATAGATGTACTGTGTCCCGTCCGTGAACTGAACAAAGGCGCTTCTGCCCTTTCTCCTCACCGCCATATGGGTGTTCCCGGGAGCGATGTAGGCGATGCCCGCCCGCAGCGTCTCCCCATCCTCCGCTTCCTTCACCTGCAGCTGCGACACGGCGTCAAGCCTCTGGGAAAAGGACTGTGTGAAGATCTTGGGCATGTGCTGGGCAATGACGATGGGGACCGGGAAGGCACGGGGAAGCCTCGTCAGGATATGCTGCAGGGCCGGCGGCCCGCCCGTGGAGGCTCCTATGGCAAGGACCTCATGACGGACCTTCTGGTCCGGGCTGATCACGACGGCGGTCTTCGGCTTGATGTCCAGCTTGCGAAGGAGGAATCTGACCTTGTTCTTTGCCACATTCTTCACCTTCGTGATCACTTCCGCCTCTTTCGAGGAGAAGGCATTGCCCACATTGGTGAAATCCTTCGTGACAAAATCACAGGCGCCGAGCTGCAGGGCCTCCATGGTGATCTCGGCACCTTCCCTGGTCAGGGCGCTCATGATGATCACCGGCACGGGGTCCTTCTCCATGATCCTCTTCAGGGCCTCGATGCCGTTCATGACAGGCATCTCCACATCCATGGTGATGACGTCGGGTTTGAGGGATTCCACCTTTTCGAGGGCATCCCTGCCGTCAACGGCAGTGCCCACGACCTCGATGGCCCTGTCCTTCGACAGCATCCTCGATATCGTCTTGCGCATCACCAGTGAATCGTCAACTACCAGTACCTTGATCATCCCCTGCATCTCCCGGGCAGGACAGGAGCCCTCTCGCGTTCTTCATCAGGGCGTACACCCCCTCGAAGAGGTCCAGTTCCTGCGAAAGCGTCACTTCAAGCCCCGTCTCCTCGACAAGGGGAATGAAGTATTTGTTATTATTAATAAATTCATCGAGACTGGCGAAATTATCGCTCAGATCGACCTTTTTTGCAAATCTATTTCCCACATCGATCAGCTTTGCGTTCCACACGTTCCCGGCGGCCCTCAGGGGGGCGTGGTGGTGCATGACCCCGTCGGTCACCGCCTGGGGTATGTTCCACATGGTCAAAAGACAGGCCCCTATCATCCCGTGGTCACAGGAAAGAACGGCCTCCTCCGCCTCTGTCCATGTCCTGCCCTCGTTTATCACGAGAGCTCTCATCACCATCCATTCCTCGCTGAAGTACCGGAATATGACGATGGCCCCGATATCGTGCATGAGACCGCCTATGTATACGGCGTGTTCATCTCCCGCGTGGAGGGTGCGGCTTATGACCTTGGACGTTATACCGCAGATCATGGAATGCCGTATGAACTTCTCCCTGTCGAGACCGCCCTCACCTCCCATCATCGAGAGAAAGGGCATGTGGAGGATGATCTGGGAAAGCTGCTCCAGCCCGACGATGGCTATGGCATGCTCGATGGACGCGATCCTGCGGAAATTCCGCGTCCCGAAGTAGGCGGTGTTGGCAAGGCGCAGGACCTCGCCTGCCATGGACGGGTCCATCGTTCTCGCGAGGTCCGCGGCGGAGCTCATCGGGTCCTCGATGACGCGCATGACCTCGGCCATGACCGCCGGAAAGGTGGGCAAAACGTCTATCTTCCTGAGTCTCTTCAGAATCTCTTCGCGTTCCATAATCGTCAGACATATTATCGGTAGCCCGCCTGAATCCTTTAATTGCGAAGGTATTTCTTCATGGACACCCTGAGGTTCAGGATCGCCTGGGAATGGATCTGGCAGACCCGGGCCTCGGTGATGGAGAGGACGCGTGCTATCTCCTTCATGTTCAGGTCCTCGTGGTAGTAGAGGCTCAGGACATAGCGCTGCCTCTCCGGCAGCTTGTCGAATTCGCCGGCCATTATGCGTTCCAACTCCAGGACCTCGGCACACTTCTCCGGGTCGTCGCCCTCTTCCGTCACGTAGCGCATTATCCTGTCGCGGTCTTCTCCCAGGAGCTCGTGGAGGTCCTCTATGCTGAGAACAGAGAGGTTCCCGTAATTCTTGAGCATCTTGAAGTAATCGTCGAGGTCCATCCCCAGCGCCTCGGCCACCTCTTCTTCCTTCGGCAGCCTTCCCAGCTTGTTCTCCAGTTTCCGCACGACCTCGTTTATCTTCTTGGACTTCGACCGGGCGCTTCTCGGAAACCAGTCGCGGGAACGCAGTTCGTCGATCATGGCGCCCCGTATCCTGAGGTAGGCAAAGGTGTTGAGCTTGGCGCCCTTCGTGGCGTCGAACTTCTCCATCGCCTCAAGGAGTCCCACTATCCCCGCGGAAATGAGGTCCTCTATGATCTCGTCATCCTCGTATCGCCGGGACACCTTGTAAGCAAGGTGCTTGATGATGGGAATGAATTCGTCGATGGTCCTTTCACGTTCGTCTCTGAATGTCTTTGCGTATCCTTTTTTCCATGTCATCATGACACCAACCTGTCACAGATTTTTGCAAGCGCCCGCGTCGCGACAGCATCGGGAAAATGCTCCGCCCAGAGCCTCTGCTTTCTTGTTGCGATGCTCACATGCTGATCGAGAGGTATGTAACCGAAGTAATTGAGGTATACATCGAGAAACCTGTCGGTGACGCCGACAACCTTCCTGAACAGTTCGAGGGCCTCTTTCTCTTCCCTCACCATGTTGACCACGATATTGAAGTCCTTCCTGCCCGTCTTCGTGCTCAACACCTTCACCATCGCGTAGGAATCGGTGATGCTTGCCGGGTCCGGCGTGACCACGACGAGGATGTCGTGGCTCATGGCGTTGAAATAGACGACGTTGGAGGAGATCCCCGCGGAGGTGTCGACGAGGAGGAAATCATGCCGCGGCAGGGTGCCGAGGGAGCTCATGAGGATCGTCCTTCCCTCCTCATCGAGCTGAGAGAACTCGCTCACCCCGGAGGTGGCCGGTATGATCTTTATCCCGCAGGGCCCTTCGAGGATGACCTCGCCTATTTCGCGGGTTCCCTCGATGACATCGCGCACGTTGAATTTCGGGACCATGCCGAACATGATGTCGATGTTTCCCAGCGACAGGTCCGCATCGAGAATGAAGGTGGACCTCTTCATTTTCCCGAGAAGATAGGCCATGTTCGACGCTATCGAGGATTTGCCCACTCCGCCCTTGCCGCTCGTGATCGCGATCGTTCTGCTTCCGTTTCCTACCATGCCTTCCCCTCTATGAGTATTCTGCCGAATGTTTCAAGGTCGGGGATGACGATGTCCCCCAGACCGGCCCCCTTCGTCAGCGCGGCGATGGGCCGCGAGAGCCTCAGGATGCTGTTGCACAGGTGGCCCAGGCGCTCTTCCTCGTCAAGCTTGGTGAAGATGAGCCCGGCTATGGCCGTCCCGTCCATGATGTTGAGGTAGTGCTCCATCGTCTCATCCCTCGTTCCCGCCGGGAAGACGACGATCTTCTTCAATTCCTTGAAGTTGTCCACAACCTCTCCCTGGTAGGTCAGGTGGCCCGTTACATCTATGAGCTTCTTGCCGCTCCCCTCATGTGCCTTGCGCCGAAGATCATCGATGCTCGCCGCGAACTGGAAGGGGATGGCCGTTTGCTCGGAAAAGACGCGGAGTTCCTCATAGGTGCCTCTTCTGACCGGATCGAATGCGATGATGGACGGATGAAGGTCCCGTTCGTCCATGAGCCGGGCCAGCTTCTTCGCGGTCTCCGTCTTTCCCGACCCGGCGGGACCGATGATAAGGAGTGGCTCCTCCGCCGCCATGATGTCACACAGGGAAATGTGTTTGCCCAGCTTCGCCTTCGTAAAGAAGAGGGCCTTGGTGCTGTTCTCCGCTATTGACCCTATCTCCGCGAACACCTCGGAAAGAAGGGACATGGTGACGTGCCTGTCGAGGCCCGCCCTCACCAGTCTGTCATGGAGGATCTTGAGCGGCATGGGATAGGCCTTGAGCCTGTCGAGGAGCATGTCCGTCTCGATGGACACGAGGCGTTCCGTGAGATACCGTGCCGCGTCGCTCCAGATGGCCTCCGTCTTCTTCCTGATCTCCCCGAGGTCGGTCTCCACGGTGGCTGCCGGGTCGTTCTCCACCGCTATGGATATCTCGCATCCCTTCTTCGTCCAGCCGTTGCCGTTGTGGCTGTTCTGCTTGATATCCATGATGATGGTATCAGGGCCGAACTGCTCCTTGATCACATCCATGCCCTTACGGATATCGTCGAACGTATAGGTCTTAACCTTCATTGATCCTTATGACCCCCACTGATTGGATCCTTATCTGGGGCGGTATCTCGTTATGGGAGATAACGGTTATTCCCTGGATGTAACGGTCGAGGAACCTCCTCAGTCTTCCCCTCAGAAGGGGATGGACGAGGATAACGGGCTGGTAGCTCTGGAGCATGGCCTTCTTCGCCTCGGTGCCGATCTTCTCTATCAGCTTCTGGCTGAAACCGAGGTCGAGTGCCAGGACCGCCCCCTGGTCCGTCGGCTGTATGCTGCCAAGGAGCCTCTCCTCCAGCGTCTTCTCCAGGATGTGGATGTTGAGGATACCATCCACGAGGTAGGGCTTGAGGATGCTTCTCGCCATCTTCTGACGGACGTACTCGGTGATGGTGTCAGGGTCCTTCGTGGACGACGACGCGTCTGCCACCGCCTCGAGGATCGTTATGAGGTCCCGGATGGAGACCTGTTCGCGCAGAAGGTTCTGCAGCACCTTCTGGACAACACCCACGTTGACCTGATTCTGGGAGATCTCTTCGATCACCTTCTGGTGCGTCGGGGCGATGTTGTCGATGAGCTTCTGGGTCTCCTGCCTCGTCAGGAGCTCATGGGCGTTGTTCCTCACCAGCTCCGTCAGGTGCGTCGCGATCACCGTGGGATGATCGACAACGGTGAAGCCTTCCGATATGTAGGCATCGCGGTCCTTCTCGGCTATCCAGTAGGCATCGAGGTTGAAGACAGGTTCCTTCGTGGGGATGCCGTCCCCCGGTCTCTCCTTCCCCTCCGGCCCCATGGCGAGGAGGTTCCCCGAGATGAGGCTGCCCCGGCCCATCTCTATTCCCTTGAGCAGGACCACGTACTCCGATGCGCCGAGCTGCAGGTTGTCCCTGAGCTTCATGGGCGGGACCACGATGCCCAGCTCCACGGCTATCTGTTTTCGGATGGCCCGGATCTTGTCGAGGAGTTCACCGTTCTGTTCGGCGTCCACGATGGGTATGAGGCCGTAGCCGATCTCCACCTCCAGTATCTCGAGGGGCTGAATGAGCTCGGTCTTCTCCTTCGATTCTGCCGAAGCCTCGAGGACCGCGGGCAACTCCTCCTCCGGCGCCTTTTTCATGACGTGGCTCACCCCGTACGTGATGGAGGAGAGGATGAGAAAAGGCACGAGCGGTATGCCGGGGACCATGCCGATGGAGAGTATGACGAAGGAAGCAAGCACGAGCGCCCTGGGCTGAGTGAAGACCTGGGACACCACGTCGCTTCCCAGGTTGGATTCGCTCGCCGCCCGGGTCACGATAATGCCGGCCGCGGTTGACGTCAGCAGGGCCGGGATCTGGGCGACAAGCCCCTCGCCTATGGTCAGGATCGTGTAAACCGACAGGGCGTTGTTGATGTCCATTCCCTTTTGAACGACACCGATGACCAGGCCACCGATGATGTTCACGAAGATGATGATGATACCGGCGATGGCATCACCACGGACGAACTTGCTGGAACCGTCCATGGCGCCGTAGAAGTCGGCCTCCATCTCGACCCGTTCCCTGCGCTTGCGGGCCGTCGTATCATCGATGAGCCCGGCGTTGAGGTCGGCGTCAATGCTCATCTGCTTTCCCGGCATGGCGTCGAGAGTGAAGCGGGCTGCCACCTCGGCGACCCTTCCCGCACCTTTCGTTATAACGACGAAGTTGATGATCATGAGGATGAGGAAGACGACGGCGCCGACAACATAGTTCCCGCCGACGATGAAGGTGCCGAAACCCTTGATGATCTGTCCTGCCGCCGACGCGCCCTCGTCACCATGGACGAGGATGAGCCGCGTCGAGGCGATGTTCAGCGACAGCCGGAAGAGGGTCACTATGAGAAGCACGGAGGGAAAAACGGAGAAATCAAGGGGCCTCTTGATGTACATGGAGATGAAGAGGATGAGCAAAGAGACCGAGATGCTGAGCGACAGGAAGATATCGATGAAGAAGCTGTTCAAGGGCACGATCATTATCATGACCACAAAGACAACGCTCAGCGCTACGAGCATGTCGCTCTTGTTCTTCAGACCGGCTGCCATGGCACCCATTTACAGTGACCCCTTTCCCCTGCGTCGGAAGATCCCGGCGAGCAGCTCTGCCACGATGAGGTAGAACTTCTCGGGAATGAAATCGCCCACGTTCACCGCGTGATAGAGACCCTGCGCCAGCGGCCTGTTCTCGACAAGAGGCACGCGGCTCTCACCCGCCAGTTCCTTGATCCTCAAGGCCACGAACCCCGCGCCCTTGGCGACGACCTTCGGCGCCGGCATCTCATGGGCCCTGTACTTCAGGGCGACGGCGAAGTGCGTCGGGTTCGTCACGACCACGTCGGCCGTCTTCACGTCTTCCATCATCCTGCGCCGGGCCATCTCGCGCTGGAGGCTCCGTATCCTCCCCTTGACGAGCGGATTGCCCTCACGCTCCTTGTGCTCCTCCTTGACCTCCTGCATGCTCATCATCATCGACTTCCTGTAGTCCCACTTCTGATACGCGAAATCGAGAGCCGCCAGGAAGAGGAAGATTATGCCGATCTTCAGGGTCAGGGCGAAGGACGCCTCTCCGAGGAAGGCGACGATGGTGCCCGTGTCCTGTCCGGAAAGACCGAAGATGACGGGCATCTGGCTCATGATGAGATTGCGCGCCACGTAGATGAGAAGCACGATCTTGATGACCCCCTTGAGGAGTTCCACGATGGACCTCTTCGAGAAGAGGTTCTTCATTCCCTGCAGGGGATTCACCTTGCCAAGGTCCACCTTCAAAGCCTCGAAGCTCCACATGAACCCCGACTGGAGGACGCTGCCGGCAACACCGAGAACGAGCATGATCCCGAAGACGGGCACCACGATATACCACCATCTGACAAGGGCGAAGGAGAATATGTCGTACATGTTGCCGGGTCCCACGTCCATGTTGCTGTTCGTGGCAAAGTTCGCGTACACCCTGAACATCTCCTGGAAGCCCTTCGAGACCGTGAAGTACAGGAAAATGGTCGAGAAGAGGATCATCACGGAGGTGTTGACCTCCCGGGAGACCGCTATCTTACCCTTCTTGCGCGCGTCTTCCAGCCGTTTTTCGGTGGGCTGCTCGGTCTTTTCCTGAAAATTCTCCGACATATCCTATCCCATCATCCGGATGACCCGGATGAGATCCGTTTCCAGCCCCCGAAAGAGGGAGCTTATGTTCGGCACGATGTATCCCAGCGACATGCCCAGCATCAACACGGTTATGAGTATCTTCACGGGGATGGCATCGACGAAGATGTTCGCCTGCGGGATCATCCGCGAAAGCATCCCGAAGGCCAGTTCCACGAGAAAGAGTGTCACGATTATCGGGGCGCCTATCCTGAAGGCCGACCCGAAGATGCTCCCCGTCGCCTTGACGAGGAATCCCGCCAGGGAGGAATTGAGGGACATGGCTCCTATGGGCAGTTCCTGCAGACTGTAAGCTATGCCCTTGATGAGCATGTGGTGCGCGTCGATGACGAAGAACACGAGGAGCGCGATGAGGTTCTTGATCTGCTCCAGCAACGACACCTGCTGCTGGGAATAGGGGTCCATGAAGCGGGCAAAGCCGAGACCGGCCTGGAGTGATATGATCTCGCCCGACATGCTCGCCGAGACAAAGACGAGACGGACGACAAACCCGATCGTAGCCCCGATGAACACTTCCTTCGCGCAGAGGACAAAGAGAAGGAAGGAGTCCTGCTGCACGGTCGCGGGTGCCTTCACGAGATCGTAGAGAAGATAGGCGATCATGAGGGAAAGCCCGCCCTTGAACAGTGCGGAGACGGACCGGGACGCGAAGAGCGGTATCATGAACAGCACCGCCGCCACGCGGAAGAAGACGAGGAGGAATCTCTGTATCTCGAATGTTATGGCTATCTCCGTCATCTATCTCACGTACAGTGGTATGTTGCTGATGAGATTCGCCGTGAAGGAAATGGCGAAATTCATCATCCAGGGAAAGAGGACTATGAGGCAGACCGAGATGACAAGGATCTTCGGCACGAAGACGAGGGTCATCTCGTGGATCTGCGTGGCCGCCTGAAAGATGCTGATGATGAGGCCCACCGCTATGGACGCCACGAGAAGGGGCGACATGAGGACGAGCGTCGATTTGAGAAAGTCTCTGAATATCTGGACAACTAGGTCCTGGCTCATTTTCCGTCTCCTATTGAAAACCTTTGATGATCGACCCCACGAGGAGGTTCCACCCGTCCACAAGAACGAAGAGCATGACTTTGAAGGGCAAAGATATGAAAATGGGCGGCAGCATCATCATCCCCGCCGACAGAAGAACGCTGGCTACGACCATATCTATCATGAGAAAGGGTATGTAGAGGAGGAACCCTATCTGGAAGGCCCTCTTGAGCTCGCTTATGGCGAAGGCGGGAACGATGACCTTGAGAGGCAGGTCCTTCGGACCCTCCGGTCTCTTCAGGTTGGCAATGTTCATGAAGAGCGCCAGGTCCTTTTCCTTCGTGTACTTGAGCATGAAGGTGCCCAATTCCTTCGTGGACTTGTCCATGAACTCCTCGAAGCCGATCCTGTTGGCGAGATAGGGCTTCAGGGCCGCCTCGTTGACCTTGTCGTAGGTGGGCGCCATGACGAAAAGGGTCAGGAAGAGGGAAAGACCGATCACAACCTGGTTCGGGGGAAGCTGCTGTATTCCCATGGCCTGCCGGAGAAAGGACAGGACGATGACGATCCGCGTGAAGGAGCTCATGAGAAGAAGGATGGCCGGTGCGAAGGCAAGCACCGTCAGGACGATGACGATGTTGATGAGGTTGCGTCCGCCATCGGCGCCGACCAGGGAGTTCAGGATATTGACGGACCCGGCGCTCTTATCGGCCTTCGCCGAGGCGACGGCAGGCAGCGCGACGAGTGAAAGAAGGAGGCATATGATCACGAGGTACTTCACGAATTCTCCCCCTCCTTGCGCCACTTCGCCAGGAGCGACATCTCCTTGTCCCCGGATCCGACGACGAGGACGTAGTCCCTGACCTCGACGACGGATATGAACTTCCGCGGCGCGAGGTAGATGGTGTCCACTTTCCTGAGCCCGTAATTCGCCCCACCCTTCGGCCTGAGCTTGAGGTTCAGTTTCCCGGCGTACCTCGACAGGAGGTAGATGCCGGCGATCATCCCCGCCATGATGAGGATGACCTTGATTATGCCGAGATATGTGTCCATCAACCAAGCTCCTGAACGCGTTCCTTGGGGGTAAGGATCTCCATGATCCGCACTCCGAGCCGCTCGTTCACGAGGACTATCTCGCCCTTGCCGAGCAGCTTGTCGTTGACGTAGATATCGACGGACTCACCGGCTATCCTGTTGAGCTCGATGATGGAACCCTTGGAGAGGGCCAGAAGCTCGCCTATCGTGAGCTTCGTCCTTCCTATCTCGACGGAGATGTCCACAGAGATGTCGAGAAGGCTGTCGATGTTCATCTCGAACTTCTTTGTGCCGCCGTTGGTGCCGACCACCGGCGCCTCGTTCACGGCTGTTTCATTCAACAGATCTTCCATTGTTCCTCCCCGGTCCTCACACCCCGGCGGGGTGACGGACCGCCACACATGCCCCTCTTATCACTGTCACTGAACGACCTCATCCACTCTGACCGCCTTGCTGCCTTTGAAGACACCCATCTTTCCGCGGAACTTCGTCTTCCTGTGGATCTCCACGTCGATAGCATCGTTCACGTAACGGTCGACCATGATGACATTTCCCGCTCCCAGCGACGCGAATTCGTGGAGGGACATTTTCTTCCTTCCCAGTATGGCCCGCGCCTCGACGGGTACGTCCATGATGCGATCCCGCATCTTCGCCAGCCATTTTTCGCGCATTTCCATGTCCTCACGGGACGGGGTGGAAACGAGATAACCTTTTATGCTTTCCAGGACGCCATAGGGCATGCAGATCTTCATCCAGCTGGCTATGTCCCCGATCTCGATGGTGAACTCGTTGAGGTTCACCGTTTCCTCCTTGGCCACCATGGTGATGTAGTTGGGGTTGATCTCGGAACGGGAATACTTGCAGTGTATAGCGTAGACGGGTTCCCAGGCCTTTTCCATCTCGGACGAAACGAGGTCGATGAGCTTCCTGATGACATTGAACTCGATCTTCGTGAACTCCCTGCCTTCTATCCTGGCGGGAGATATCGTGGCACTTCCGAAAACCGTCTCGAGGACGGAGAAGATCAGCTTCGCATCGAAAATGACGATAAAGAACCCGTTGAGGTTCTCCGTCACGACGATGTTCATGTTCGTCGGCAGGGGAAGGGTCTTTATGAACTCGCTGTACTCGACGTACTGTGCGGGAGCGGGACCCACCTCGATCTCGCGTTCCATGAACAGGGAGAGGGCCGAGCGGAAGGATTTCGAGAACCTGTCGTATATGAACTCCAGCGCGGGCAGCCTTTCCTTCTTGCCCTTGGTGAAACGGATGAAATCGAAATCCGTCACCTGCTTCTCTGCGGCTTCCTGATGCTGCTCCTCGGGGGCCGCGGTCTCCGTCAGGATCTCGCCGTCCGATATCCCTCCAAGCAACGCATCGATCTCAGCCTGTGAAAGGACCTGATCCATCAGTACCTCACTGGATTATGATGTCCGTGATATACACGGCCTTCAGCCCGTCGTCCCCGGGGAACACGGCCTTCAGGCTGGCATGGACCTCTTTTTTGATGGTCTCCCGCTGGTTGACGTCCATGAGGACCTCCGCCGCCTTCGTGCCGAATATGGAGAGGATCCTGTCACGGATGACGGGTATCATCTTCTTCGCCTCTTCCATGGCCTTGACGTCCTTGACCTCTATACCCAGGGTCACCTTCGCGTACCGGGACTGGTTCCCGGTCAGGTTGAAGACGAAGGGGTCGAGTTGCAGGATGGGTCCCACGGCCTCTTTCTTCACAGCCGCCGCCTGGGCCGCTCCGGGCTGCTTGCCGAGGTATCTGGCCACTATCTTTTTTCCGAACATGAAGTAGCCGCCGGCACCTCCGGCAATGATAAGAACGAAGACGATGATGAGGATGAGCTTGAATTTTCCCTTCTTCTTGGCGGGTTTCTCCTGCCCTTCCATTTGCTCCATTTCTGCGGCGTCCGCAGCTTCTCTTCTCTCTTCGGCCATAAGGATTCTCCTTGGCCAGAGGAAGAAGCAATAAGTGTGCCAACGGCCCAACGTATGGAACCTACAGGGTAAAAGCGATTCGACAGGCCTGATGACGACGAAACCGCGTCAGGGAATTGACAGAAAGAAGCCGTTCAAGAGTTCAAGAGTTCAAGAGGAAAGACCGTGGGAAGAGAGCTGTTGTCAACACAGTCACCGGGCAAGGCAATCCAAGTGTTAGAGGCAGAAGGATATCCGGATAAGGAAACGGGAGGTCAGATTTCTCCGACCCCCCGCATCACGTTTCTTTATTGTCTTTACTCTTGAACTCTTGAACTCTTGAACTTTTGAACCTGTTTTACCGTTTGATATTCATGAGTTCCTGGAGGACCTCGTCCGTTGTCGTGATGACGCGGGAGTTCGCCTGGTAGCCCCTCTGGGCGATGATCATCTTGACGAACTCCGTCGCCAGGTCAACGTTCGACTGTTCGAGGGAGTTGGCGCTGATCTTGCCGAGGCCGCCCTCGCCAGGCGCGTTCGTGTAGGCGACGCCGGACTCTATCGTCTCCGAGTAAAGGTTGCTGCCTTCCTTCGTCAGGCCGTTGGGGTTGTTGAAGTTTGCCAGCGTGATCTGGTAGAGGTTCAGGATCTGGCCGTTCGAGTAGTGGCCAGAGATGGTACCCTCGGCGCTGACCGTCACGTTCTGAAGGACGCCCGGGGGATAGCCGTCCTGGGTCTGGAAGTTCGTCGTCGAGGCTATCGGGTACTGGGTCGTCGTCCCCCCGCCCGAGCCGGAGCCGAAGACGAGGTCGATCGCCTGCCCGGGGTTGGCACCCTGGGAGAAATCAAAGGAAACACTGTTCGCGTCGCCGCCGGAGGTCAGAGCGCCGTTATTGTTGAAGACAAGCGTGCCCCATCCGGCAAGGTCATTGGCGCCTGTTGACGAATCGGCCGCATCGAGGTGGGCCATCCATTCCCAGACGCTTGTCTGCGGGACTGTCGTCTCGTATGCCTTGCGGAAGTAGACCGTGACGACATGGGGCTGACCGAGGGAGTCATAGGCCGTAACGGAGGATGAGTAATTCGACGTCGTCGTCGGGTTGCGGGTCGCGCTCACATAGTCCGTGGAGAAACCCTGGAAGCCTATCGTTCTCGACGCTCCGTCCGTGAGAGCGGCATCCGTGGTTATGTCGAGGCCGGAACCGCCGATATTGGTGTATGTCGTCCCGGCATCGACGAGGGCGGTATATGTCACCGACGAGCCCGTCGCCGTGCCTGTCGGGTCCGTGAGGGCGCATACTATTTCCAGCGTCCCCTGAGTCGCGGGCGCGACGGGATCGTGATAGGTTATCGTGTAGGTACCTGCCCTCGGATACTTGCCTTCGCTCAAGGCCACACTCGTAACGCTGTTGTTCGCTACCCCGCTCAAGCTGCCCAGGGTACCTGCCACGTCGGCATCGGACTGGAGGTTCACGTTCATGCCTATGAACTCGGTGGCCCTCGGTTCGCTCGGGGCCTGGGATATGATGATGTCCGTGTCGACGCCGTAGGGGGCGTTGGTGGTCCGGTCTATCTGCCTTCCCTGGAGGATCTCGCCCGCGGGGTTTGTCATGTAGCCGTCGGCGTCAAAACGGAACTGGCCGGCCCTCGTGTAGTAGTTGGTCTGGCTCTCCTCGGACCGCACGATGAAGAACCCCTTACCGCCGATGGCGAGGTCCGTGGACTCGCTGGTGCTTTCGAAGCTGCCCTGACCGAAAGTGGTGTCGACGGAACTGAGCGCCGTGCCCCTGCCGACCTGGCTCGAACCGGATGTCCCGCTGATCGACTGGTACAGGACATCCTCGAAGGTCGCCCTGCTCGCCTTGAACCCGACGGTGTTGACGTTGGCGATGTTGTTGCCCACCACGTTGATGGACGAACTGTTCGCTATGAGACCGCTTATGCCTGAAAAGAATGAGCTTAACATGGTATCTGCCTCCTCTTTAATTCTTTATCGTTGTCACCGAGCTGGCGGTGTACTGATCCCCGTTGCCTGCGACGAGAACCACGCTGCTGCCCGTACTTCTCACTCCCGTGATGACACGGTACGCCGTGGTGGCGCAGTCCACCTTCGAACCGTCCTTCAGGGCGTAGGCCGTCACGGTCACGGCGTCGGTGCCCTCGTTGGAGTACGTGAGAGACTCGCCTTTGTTCCTGGTCACGGTCTCCTCGGTGCCGGTGTTCGCGTTCGTGATGGTAAAGACCACCGAATCGTAATCAGCCGCCGGCGCTGCCTCGATCTCGTCGCCCTGCGAGAGCGTGTTGCCGTCCACGGCGATCTTCTTGCCGATCATGTCGATAAGGTTTCCCGTCTCGATCGTCGTCTCCAGGTCGGTCAGGGAATCATAGATGTTCTGGAGCCTCTCGACCTGCGTCAGCTGCGCGAGCTGGCTCATGAACTCGTTCGTCTCCATCGGATCCAGGGGGTCCTGGTACTTGAGCTGGGTCACGAGGAGGTTCATGAAGGAATCGGTATCGAGGAGCTCGGTGGTCGTCGTGGACCCCGCCGATGATGTCTTCCCCGTTGTATCCACTGTGTTTGTAACACTCGTAACAGACATGGTCCCTCCTTATGCCAGTGCCTCGAAAAAGGAGCCGAAATCCTCCCGCTCCGCTCCCTCACCTTCCGGGGAGTCCTTGTGCTGCTTCTCCTGCCTTCTCCCCTGTCCGTCCTGATCGATGTTGACGTGGATCGTTGTCTGGATGTTCCTCTCCTCCAGGGCCCGCGCTATGTCCTCTTTTTGCGACTGGAGGAAGTTCATCGTGCTTTCGCTCGCGGTCTTGACCTCGACGGTGACGGATGCTCCCTCGTCCCTCAAACCGACAAGGACCGTTTCGTTGTCACCGATCTTCAGCCTGACGGTCATATCCATGTTGACAGTCCTGCCGGCAAAGTGCTCGGTGAGCTTCTCTATCTTTTCCACCATCATCGAGCTGAAATCGTTCCTGGCAACGCCCTTCGTTTCTCCCGTCGCATGATGCGTGCCCTGACGGGAAACGTCGTTGTGCTGCATGACGGAGTTGTCGCCGCCGTCCTGATCTTCCCCTATCTGGGCTTCCATGGTTTCCTTGACGCGTATCACGATCTTCTCGGGCTCCCCGGCATCCTCATGGGCTTCCGGCGCGCGTGCCGCAAGGACGGCAGCGTCCTTCTTCCCCGCGTCGGGAGTTTCGGCCGCCGGCGCCGCAGGCTGTGTTTCCATCTCCTTCTTCATCGACGGGTCCGCCGCGGACGCCTTCTTTGCGGCCTTCACGATCTCAACCACGAACCCGGCTTCCTCGTTGTCCTCGGGGAGAGTTGCCTGAGGGGTCGACACCGCAGCCTCGGTCTTCATCGTCGAAATGTCGGGTCTTTCGGGCTTTTCCGCGGCGTTCGGCTCCTCGTTGACGGGAAGTCCCTTCTGCCCGGAGGCGACGGTGTCCGCATTACCGTCCTGTCCAGTCGGTACTGAAAGCTGGGAAAGAACCGATGCGAGGCATCCCATGAGGTCCGACACCCCTTTCATCTCTTTCTCCCGACCCTTCCCGCCGGCTTCGACGGCTTCGGTGTTCACCACGGAGGAATTCGTCAGCTCCACCTCATCGCCACCGGAGAGGATCTCGAGGATACCCTCAAGAAACTCCCTCACGGCGGCACGGTCGGCCTCGCTCATATCCGTCGCCTCGTCGGTGAAGACGGGTCCTCCCATCGCCGAGATGAGGGAAGAAACGAGGACCGGGATCTCCTCCGGATCCAGGCTCGCTGCAACGGGGCAAAGGGAGCTGTCCACCCCTTCCCCGCCTGCGGCCTTGCCGTCGTCCTTCGCGGTGCCCTCGGGCACCACGGACAACAACAGGTTCACGTTCCCGCCCATCCTCTGCGAAAGGATATCGAAGAAGGCATTCGTCTGGCCCTCGCTCGACGCCCCCGCCTGTGCCTGCGGAAAAAGCTGCTTCCCCAGTCCCATCAGATTCGAAAACAGGCAATTCAAAAGCTGGTTTTCCATGCCCACCCCTAAAACAAATTCCATGCCACGAAGCCCCACTTAATGATTTCGAGTGGTTACAAACCACCACCGCCGACGGCGCCCCCGCTTTCCGGGGAAATAATTTCCAGGAAGGGGAAATAATTTCCTACAAGGCAAAGGGAGGGTTCAAGGGTTCAAGGGTTCAAGGGTTCAAGGGTTCAAGGGTTCAAGGGTTCAAGGGTTCAAGGGTTCAAGGGTTCAAGGGTTCAAGGGTTCAAGGGTTCAAGGGTTCAAGGG
>JAAYAK010000116.1 GCA_012719415.1 Syntrophorhabdus sp. | reverse complement strand
TCCCTTCTCATCTCGTCGGCTTTCTTCGGGTCCCAGGTCCCCTTGCCGTAGGCGCTTTCCCAGCACTTTTTCGCGCAATCGTTGGGAGCGCCGAAGTTGTGCCTCCTGGAATTGCCAGCTGCCCCGGCCCCGCCGAAACAGGGACCGCTGCTCGGAGCTTCCGGTTTGGACTTGCCTTCGGGATCCCACCAAACGCCGATATTCCCCGCCCAGCCACAGTAACAGCGGCAGAGACAATTGTAGTACCTGGAGTCCAGTTCGGCTTTGGTTGGCGGCGGGGTACACCCCTGTTCGAGGGCTGGTTTGCTCTTTTCCACACATCCGTCAGGTTTCGTCGCCGTGACGGTCCTTTTCTGCTTCTTCGTGGTCCTGTCGCATTCGCCCCAGGCAGAGTACTCGTAGGTGCACGACGGTGGTGCCTTCTTCACGTCCGTCGGGGAGACCTTCGTCACTCCCGCGGTGGGGTCGGCGGGTGGCGGAGTATCGGAAGCCTTCGTCTCCCCCGGCTTCTTGTCCTCGGGAGGCAGTTCGACCACCACCGTCGCGCAGCCCTTCCGCGTGGCCTTGCCGGAAAGTCCGTCCTCCGTCGACACGATGGGCAGGCCATCCACGCGCCAGACGTACTCGACGGAAACGCATATCTCGTATGTGCCGGGAGTATCGAGGGAAACCTCGGCCGTGCCCCGGTTATAGTTCTTCGCGAAAGCCCTGCCGTTCACGGTCCAGATGTAATCGCTTCCGGACCCTGGTTTGGCGTGGACACCGCCCAGGCACTTCGCTCTCTCCTCGATGTCCCTCGTAACCCCGGAGACACCGGCCGTATCCTCGGCGGACAACCGCACCGTACCTTTTTCCTTGAGCCGGGACGGCCTCGCGGTGACCCTGACCGGCTGTTCCTCCAGGGTTTGCCGCAGGGCGTCCGCTTCGTTCACGATGAGCTGGCGGCTGTCGAGCCAGGTCTTCAGGACCGGCTGGAGACACTTGTTGACGAGGGCCTGCTCCACCCCTGCGTCGTGGCTCGATTCGTAGTCGTCGTAGTGCTTCGCCGCCGCCTTCGCGTGACAGTTGAGAAGCTGCAACATAAAGGGCGGTATCAACTCCTGCTTGAACTTGTGCCCCATCGCGAGGCTTCTTCTGAGGCCCTTGGAATCGTGTATCCTGCAGGCGAGCTGCCTGTCGTCCTGTATCTGTTCACACCCCTTCTCCTCGATGTTCTGCTCCCTGCCGGGAACCGTGTACATGCCGGCGATGAGGTCCATACAGTCCTGTCTGCCCACAACGGCGCCGTACCCGTAGGAGCTGATCCAGTCGACGAGGAGTTCCCCCGTCGTCATGAATATCATGCTGAAGAGCTGCGCGTAGCCGAAGGTGGGGTTCGCGAGGCCGGCGATCGTCACAGCCAACCGTGCGCTCGCCTTCGCCGCCCCCTCCCTTTCGATGGCCGCCGGGAATTCCTTCAGCTCCCACAGGGCGATAAGGGACATGAACCAGTTCCTGTACGCAAGCCGTGCCCCGCTCTTTAAGGTTGTGAGAGCGCTGCCCGAGGCCTCCTCGAGGTTCACCCTCAGGGTTGCCCACTTGCCTTCGCCTTCCAGGACCCCCTTCAGGAATGCCCGCTGTTTCACCGAGTTCTTTACCGCCATCGATTCCAGGGCGGCAAGGTCGACGGTGGTCTTCTTCATGACCTCACCACCCAGCTTGTTCGCGAACTGCTTCGTCTTCGCGAGCATCGCCTTCGCGTCGTCCGCCGATTCGAAGGCAAGCTTTATGGCATCGTCTATCTGGCTTTCCAGGGCGTCAAGCTCCTTGACCGCCGCGCCTTCGGCACTCACACCGCCCAGTTTCCTGGCACTCTTCAGGCGGTCCTTCGCGCGGGAGAGGTTCTTCTTCGCCGTGTCGAGCTTGCCCTCCTTCAGGGCCTTCTGCGCCTCGTTCAGGCTGTACTCCGCCGACTGGACATATCCCTTCAGATTGGCCTCGCCGACCGTCTCGGCAACATGCTCGGCCTCGGCCGTTGCCTTCCGGACCAGGCGGTATGAGTCTGAGCCCTCGTCTGCCACGAGCTCGACGACCTGGCCCCTTTTTCCCGTCTCGTATCCCTGGCGGATGAACTTCGTGGGCGTCGTGTAGAGGCCTTCCGCGGCCTCCTCACCCACCTCCAGGAGGTTGGGGTAGTTGCCCATCTTCAGAAATTTGGCGATGGCCTGTTCGTTCTGCTCTATCCCCTTCAGGAGCTGCGCGGGGGGGTAGAAGTTCACGGACTTGAGAAGGAGCTGTACCTCCTCGGCGCTGTATCCGGCACTTTTCGCCATGGCGAATATCTTCTTCCTCAGGCGCCCCTGGTAGGCCTTCCAGACCTCCCGCGCCCGCTCCGGCCCCACGTCGTCCAGGGAGATGAAAAGCCTGGCATCGTGGTCGGATGGATCGAGGAGATTGGTGAGGGGATTGCGGTAGTTCTCGCCCGATATCCACGACCCCTGCTTGATCACCTTGAGGAAGGGGTTGCCCATATCGACAAGAACGCCGTCCATGGCCTCGCTCACGAGCTGGGAGGGAGGCATCGTGACGGCGGGGAGAAGCATCGGCACGAGAAGGAACACACAGACAAGAAGATTGATCTTCAGAGACTTCGGAATGCGCATGCGATCCCCCTTCGGGACTTCCTGGAATGTGGACTGCTTGGTGAATCCGCGGCCGACTCATCTGGTCCAAAGGCAAAGCGACGGATACCCAACGAGGGCACCCTTTGCCTTTTGACGCAATATATCGACGACGGACTCAGGTTGTCAACATTAATATTAGGCTGTACTACACCACCCGTCCGCAAAGGAAAGCCTGGCCTCAGTTGTCAGGATCATGACGCTGCGCCTGCCCCCTGCGGACAGAGGGTTGCCCCCGGGGCCCGAGGTCTTTCGTTGACAAAATTTTCGGGTTCCAGTTATACTACGTGCTACACCATGGGTACGGCACAGCAATATTCCGCCTGCACACCAGGTGCCGCTGATCCGGGACAACTGCATAGTGAATGGTGTTTCAGCAAGGGGAATTCAACATTTCTTAACAACAGGGAGGTTCTCATGAAAGTACTACCTTCGATCCTCGTCGTTTTTCTTGCCGCCATCGCGATCGTGTGCTCCGGCGGCGATGTCTTCGCCCAGAAAAGCCAGCCCTCCGGGGCAAAGGCCATCTTCGACAGCGGTGAAGGACCGGCGGTCAGGATGTCCTCCGGACCGGCGGTGAAGACCCCCACACAGACGGCAGCCGCGCCTGCCAAAGAGAAGTACGTGGGAATCTCCTACAAGCTTGTCCTCCTTCGTGACGACGGCAGGTTCGATATCGTTCCCCGGTCGAGGACGTTCCGCTCCGGAGAACGTCTGAAACTCCTCGTCAGGACGAACAGACCCGGCTATCTCACGATCATGAACATTGGGACCTCGGGAAATACGACGGTCCTGTGCAGCGAACAGGTCGAGGCCGGCACGATGATGGAAATACCCAGGGGCGGCAACTTCAGGTTCTCCGGGGCTCCGGGCACGGAAAAGCTCCTTGTCATGCTCTCCGGCCAGCCGAACCCCATGGGCATGCCGTCGCAGGGACAGACAATGGCACAGGCACCGGCGGCCCCGCCCCCTCCGGACGGCACCAATGCGGCCCTCCCTCCTCCGCCTCCTCCGGGACAGGCTGACGTCGCGAACATTCCCCCGCCTCCTCCCCCGGGTGTCATGACGGCATCCCTCGCGGGCGGCAAGGATATCACGCTGGAAGACGGGAACAAGACGAGCTATGCCGTCATTTCCCCGAAGAGCGGCTGGAAACCCGAGCCCAAGGGCAGGAAGGACATCGTCCTTGAAACCCGCGGCGGCGAGAATTACGGGGTTGTGCCCGCGTCCTACATAGAGGACGGCAAGATCCTCACCCTCGAGATCAAACTCAATCACCGATAAGGAGAACCTGATACATGAAAAAGGAACGCGTCAGACTATTCGCCATCGTGCTCGTCGGGGTTTTTTTCCTTTATTCCTGCGCATCCATGCTGCCGAACCCCGATGAGATAAAGACCGAAGAGGACCGCATCAGGGCAAGAAGCCAGTGCATCGCCCTTCACACCGTCGGCGGGGCCCTGGGCGGGGCGCTGATCGGCGGCTTGATCGGCGGTGACTGGAAGGGGGCCGCCATCGGCGGCGCCATCGGCGGCGGCATCGGTTTCGCATATGCCTGGGGCAAGTGCCTTTCCCTGTACTCGACACTGAAAAGTCAGCCGGCGGCGGGCTACCAGGAAACGGCCCAGCAGATAGGCTACAACCAATCCCAGGGAGACCTGATCAAGATCCAGAGTTTCAACGCGAGCCCGGAATCCGTCACTCAGGGCGGTTCGGTCAAACTCGACGGCTCCTATTATGTTATGGCCCCCCCGGACCGCAAGGAGATAAAGGTCACGGAGACACGCATCGTCAAGTACTTCGACCCGTCGAAGAACGAGTTCGTCGACCTGGGACAGGTGGACCAGGAGGTCACGGCGGCTCCGGGAACACGGATCGCGAACGGGAACTTCGATATCCCCAAGGACGTGCCTGAAGGCCGGTACAAGATCGCTTTCGTCGTCAATGCCGAAGGCAAGTCCGATATGGTGGAACGTGAGCTCACCGTCCGGAAGGCCTCGGCATTCGTTCCCGACATCAACAGCATCTATGGTTACCGCACCGAGACCGTGCTTGTCGTCGAAGAGGTCTCGATGCTCAAAAGAACGGCGGACAGGTCCGTCGTGAGGTAGGGAACAGCATGAAACGGCGCAACTCACTCATACTGGCCGCGCTTCTCCTGCTCTTTCTGGTGGGGGGAAGCTGCGTGGCCCTTGCGAACACCACACCGGTCACGGACGCGCACCTCACCAGCATCAACAATAGCTTCAAACAGAACAGGATAGTGAGCGGATATGCCGAGCTCGACTCCTACGGGCGGGTCCAGCTCAAAGGGGGCTACGAGGACGACAAACAGGTCGACCTCGCCTTCTCCCTCGCCCAGACCGTCGTCGGCGTCAAGTGGGTATCGCCGGTAACACCGGACAATATAAAAGTCAAGGAATGGGAGAAGAGGATCGGAAGCCTCTTCAGCCGTGCCCGCGTCCTCAAGGAAACAGGGTCCGAAGGAGCCCCCGGGGGCGTGCGGAACCGGTACGCCCTTGTTGTCGGCGTTGGGCAGTTCAAGTACGGCATCCAAACCCTGCAGTACACGGTCAGGGACGCATCGAGCTTCTACAGTTTCCTCGTCAATCCCCAGGGGGCGGCATTCCCGCGGAGCAACGTCTACTATCTTACCGACCAGACCGCGACCAGGGACAACATCATGAAGTACCTCAACACGATAAAGAACGCTGCCGGTCCCGACGACCTGGTGGTCGTCTACATGAGCAGTCACGGCACCCCCCCTGACAAGTTCGGGGGAGTCCATATCGTCACCTACGACACCGAGGTCAAGCCCCGCGAGCGTGTCTGGCACACGGCCGTCACGGAGAACATGCTCAAGGATTTCGTCGAGGGCTTACGGGCCAAACGGCTCGTCATGATCCTCGACACATGCTACAGCAACGGCGCCTACCGGTCCATTCCGGGCTTCCTGCCTCCCGGAGGCAAGTCTCTCGGCGCCGACGATGATGAAGGCTACGGCATATCCAAAGACTACGGGAAGAGACTTCTCGGCTCAAAGGACATCGTGCTCGATGAGGCGCCGAAGAAGACCTCGGGAGCGGCAAAGAGCGTCGACAACCAGGACGGCTACGGCAAGGTGCTGCTGTCGGCAAGCAGCGCGGGCGAAAAGTCATGGGAATCGGACAGCCTCAAGAACAGCGTCTTCACCTATTATTTTGTCGATGGACTGAAGCGGTACAATGGCTCCGTGAAGGACGCCTTCACATACTCGAAGCCTCTCGTTTCCCAGAGGGTCAAGCAGGAAAAGGGGGCCGAGATCAGCCAGACGCCGCAGGCCATGGCCACCAACAGCAACTGGAACATGCGCATCAAGAAAACACCCTGATATTTAATAAGGAGGAGGACAGATAGATGAGGAATTGGATCGCAGTCGCCACCATAGCTATCGTGGTTTCCATGGGGCTCATGGGAATGGGATGTGACAAGATGCCCTGGTCGAAGTCGGAGCCGAAGGCCGAACCGCAGCAGCCGGCACCCCCGCCCGCGCAGGAAAAGCCTGCCGCCGCTCCCGCCGAAGCCGCAAAGCCTGCCTCGGGAGAACCCAGCCAGGAGGTGAAGGCACACCTGAAACAGGGCATGAGCTACGTGAGCATCGCGAAGAACGCCACCTCGAAAAGCGTCTTCAACGAAAACCTGGACAATGCCATTGCCGAGTTCTCGAACGCGATAACCAAGGACCCGAACTACGCGGAGGCGTATTCGAACAGGGCCGTTGCCTACATGCTTCAGAAGAAGAACAACAAGGCCCTCGACGACCTCAAGAAGGCCAAGGAGATCAAACCGGACAGCGCCACCATCCGGTATAATCTCGCGTCCGTCCATTCACTCATGGGAAACACCGACTACGGTCTGGACGAGCTCGATGCCGCTCTCTCCAAGGGTTTCAACGACTACGACAGCCTGAGGAAGGACCCCGACATCAACAACCT
>JAAYAK010000115.1 GCA_012719415.1 Syntrophorhabdus sp. | reverse complement strand
GAGTCCCCCACAAAATCGGCGGAGCGCACGATGTCGATGTTCTGGTAATAGTGGGCGAGGACGACAAGGTCCTTGCCAAGCTCCCGTCTCGCGTCGGCTATCCGTTCCCGGATGTTTCCGTCCGGGATACTCTTGTCCGCGGTCACGCGCCAACTCCTTCCTGCAGGAGGCTCATATCGAGTGCCCGTGCCGAATGGGTGAGGGCGCCCACGGATATGAGGTCCACACCCGTTGCCGCCACCTCCCGGACGCGTTCCACCGTCATGTTGCCCGACGCCTCCAGCGGCACCCGACCGGCAACAAAGGCGACGGCGTCGCGCATCGATACCGTGTCCCAGTTGTCGAGCATGATCTGTTCTACCGTTGCCTCGACGGCCTCCCGCAATTCCTCCATGGTGCGCACCTCCACCTCAATGGGGACCGGGGTGCGCGCGCGCACCAGTTCGACGGCCCGGCGTATGGAGCCGGCGACGGCTATGTGGTTCTCCTTGATGAGGGCCATCTCCGTCAGGTTGCCGCGGTGGTTCATGCCTCCACCCATGGTGACGGCATACTTCTCCATGCGCCGAATCCCCGGTGTTGTCTTTCGGGTGTCGAGTATCCGGGCCTTCGTGCCCGACGCGGCGTCAACGAAGGTCCTTGTCAACGTGGCGATCCCCGAGAGTCTCTGGAGAATGTTGAGGGCCACCCGTTCGGCGGTCAGTATAGCCCGCGTGGCGCCCTCCAGCGTCGCGACGACATCGCCGGGGCTCACGGTCTCACCGTCCTTCATAGTCTCCCTGTAAGCGATGTCCCTGTCGAGGGCCATGAAGACCTCTTTCGCGAATCCCTGTCCCGCGAGTACCCCGTGGGCCTTCGCGACGATCTTCGCCCGGGAGCGATGGCCGGCGGGCACGATGGCGTTCGTTGTCACGTCCTCTGTCCCGACATCCTCCCTGAGAAAATCCTGGATCGCCGTCATGGTGGAATATTATAAGGTGACCATCGGGGCGAGTCAATGGAAGACTGCGTGAAGACTGTTGAATACGCTCATTCTGCTTGACTTTGCGGGAAAATTTTCATATGTTAATGGACGTTTTGGGCCGTTAACTCAGTCTGGTAGAGTATCTGCCTTTTAAGCAGAGAGTCGAAGGTTCAAGTCCTTCACGGCCCATATGATACCAGGTCCCCATCGTCTAGCCTGGTCCAGGACACCGGCCTTTCAAGCCGGCAACGGGGGTTCGAATCCCCCTGGGGACGCTTTATCCACCGTTGTCTGCCTCCGTATCGTCGGAGGATCTTCCCTTTATCGATATCTGTCACCCCTATTAAGACCCGCCCGGCTTTCGTGGCGCTTGACGCGCCGGCAGGACCAATGTCTTTAAATATTGATGGGATTGTGCGATAACCTTAAAAGTAGGGACAGTGCCGGAAGAGGTGTTCCTCAATCGTCCGGTCACCGTGACCGTCCGCGCCGACGCCATCCGTCGGATGCGGAAGGTCCGGGATGTTGTTGATCTTTGATGTATACAACAGGCAACGAAGGGAAAGCGCAATGGACTATACATCAAGAACACCTGAGGATCTGCGCGACGAGATCGTCGCCCTGAAAGAAAGAATAGAAGAGCTCGAGCGGTTGGAAAGGGACGGGCAGCGCGCCGGGGATGCGTTGCGGGCAAGCGAAGAGAGATACAGGAGGCTTGCCGAGAACGGGCCCGGGGTAGTGTACCAGTTCCTGATGAGCCCCGACGGGTCTTTCTCCTTTCCCTATATCAACAAGAACCTGTCGAGTATCACGGGCCTCTCTCCGGAAGACCTGATGCGCGATGCCTCCCTCATTCTTGACAGGGTGCACCCCGATGACAGGGCCCGGTTCCGGGAGGAGATACTGGAGTCGGCCCGGTCCCTCACACCTTACCACAGCACCTTCAGACTTCTCAAAGAAGCCGGGCATATCTGGATAGAGGCCCGCTCCACACCGGAACGCATGGCAGACGGGAGCGTCCTCTGGGACGGTTTTTTCCTCGACGTCACGGAGCGCAAGGAGGAGCAGGAAGCACTCCTCAGGACGCAGTTCGCGATGGATCGCGCCTCGGACAGCATCCTTTGGATCAACGACGAGGGCCGCATTGTTTATGCCAATGATCGCGCCAGCGAGTGGAGCGGGTTCACACAGGAAGAACTTCTGAAGATGACCGTTTTTGAGCTTGACCCCGATTTCCCCCGGGAGGATTGGGAGCGCCACAAGGGGGATATGAGGCGCCTGGGGGTCATGTCCTTCAAAGGCCGCCATGTCAGGAAGGACGGCAGCGCCTTTCCCGTGGAGATCAGCACGAACTACTTCGAGGTCGACGGGCGCTTCATGGCGTGTGCCTTCGACCGGGACATCTCGGTCCGAAAGGAGGCGGAGAAGGCGCTTCTGGAATCGGAGGCCAAGTTCCGGGACCTTGCCGAAAAGTCCGTGGCCGGTGTCTACCTTATACAGGACGGCATCCTCAGGTATGTCAACGCCAGGATATCGGAGATACTGGGTTACCCGATCGATGAGATGGTGGAAAAGATGCGTCTCAAAGATGTGATCCACCCCGACGACTGGCCGGTCGTCAAACAGAGCATGAACAGGAGGCTTGCTGGGGAAGCGGTGCCCCGGAATTACGAGTTCAGGCTGGTGACAAAACAGGGAGAGGCGAGGACGGTAGAGGTCTACAGCTCCCGGACCGTCTATCAGGGAAAACCAGTCGTGATCGGGACGCTGCTCGACATAACGGAGCGCAAGGAGGCCGAGAGGAAGATCGTCGAATCCGAGAGGTCATTGAGTGCCATCCTTGGCGCCTCGCCGATAGGCATCGGCATGGTGAGGGACAGGAAGATCGTCTGGGCCAACGAAATGGTGTGCAGGTTCACGGGGTACACACAGGAGGAACTGCGGGGACGGAACGCTTCCATCTTCTATGAAAGTCTCGAGGAATATGAGAGGGTGGGCGAGATCCTGTATCGCGAGGAACAGGCCCGAACGAAGATGGTGAGGGCGGATGGCGAGGTCCGGGACGTTCTCCTTCAATTGCGTTTCATGGACCCCGTCTCCTGCATCTTCACCGTCGTCGACGTCACCGAGCAGCAACGGGCCGAGGAGTCCCTGCGATTCACCCAGTTCGCCATGGACCGGGCGCGGGACCTGATCGTGTGGGTAAGAGACGACGGCTCGATATTCTACGCCAACGACGCCTCCTGCGAGTCCCTGGGGTATTCCCGGGACGAACTCCTGACGATGACCGTTTTCGATGTTGTACCCACCTATCCCCGTCAGGCATGGCCGCCCGCATGGATGAGACTCAGGCAGAACGGTTCCTTGCTCCTCGAACTCCGACCGATAAGAAAGGATGGAAGCGTCTTCTCCGTTGAGGTCAGCGCGAGCTTTCTCAGCTACGGAGACATGGAATATGCCTGCGCCTTCATGCGGGATATCACGGAGCGCAAGCGGATGGAGGACACCCTGCGCATGAGCGAGGAGCGGCTCCATGCCCTCTTCGAGTCGGCCGGCGACGCCATAGTCATAGCGAGGGATGTGATGATCGACTGCAACGAGAAGACCCTTGCCATGTTTGGCTGCACACGGGATGAGATCCTGGGAAAGACCCTCGCCGAGTTCTCTCCTCTTTTGCAGCCAAACGGCAGGGATTCCCTGAAAGAGGCTTCGGTGAAGACAAAGGCATGTCTCGAGGGGACGCCTCAATTCTTCGAGTGGAAGTATCTTCGTGCCGATGGAACGCCCTTCGATGCCGAGGTCAGCCTGACGAGGATCGACATTCGCGGCGAGACATACCTCCAGGCGATCGTTCGTGACGTGACGAAGAGAAAGCACACGGAAGAGGAACTGAGGCGCCTGAGCGTCGCCATCGAGCAGGCGGCGGAGGAGATAATCATCACGGACGCCGACGGGGTGATACAGTACGTGAACCCCGCCTTCGAAACCATCACGGGATACCCGAGGCAGGAGGCCATGGGCCAGACACCCCGTCTCGTGAAGAGCGGCGTCCATGACGGGGCCTTTTACGAGAATCTCTGGGACACCATCAGGAACGGCGACATCTGGACGGGCCAGATCACGAACAGGCGAAAGGACGGCACCCTCATTGAGGAGGACGCGATCATAAGCCCCCTTCTGAGCTCCTCCGGCGGCATCACAGGGTATATCTCCCTGAAAAGGGACATAACGGAGGAGGTGAAGCTCCATTCACAGCTCCGCCAGGCGCAGAAGATGGAATCCGTGGGCACCCTGGCAGGTGGCATCGCCCATGACTTCAACAACATACTCACGGCGCTGATGGGGTATGCCACTATCGTGCAAATGAAGATGGAAAAGGACAGCCCGCTTCTGCCCTACATCGATCAGGTCCTCTCCGCCTCCGAAAAGGCCGCGGATCTTACCCGGAGCCTCCTGACCTTCAGCAGGCAGCAACCCGTCACCCTCGCGCCGCTCGACCTCAATGACGCGATCCGGGCGACGCAGAAGCTGTTGAAGAGGCTGCTCACGGAGGACATAGACCTCTCCACACGCTTCACCGGAGGGGGTACCGTGGTGATGGCGGACAGGTCCCAGATCGACCAGATCCTCTTCAACCTGGTCACGAATGCCCGGGACGCCATGCCGAAGGGAGGGATGCTCGTCATAGAAACGGATGTGGTCAACATGGACCGGGGATTCGTGAGAACCTTCGGTTTCG
>JAAYAK010000114.1 GCA_012719415.1 Syntrophorhabdus sp. | reverse complement strand
ATGGTCGACTACGACCTCAGGATGGCCGGCATCAACCCTCCCTGCGAGGGCATCGAGGCCTGCCGGTTGAAGGGCTTCCTCTACACGGACCACACCTACTCCCTGTACGAGAGGATACGGGAGGGGGCGTGAGGAAAGGTAAATGATAAGACCCGCAGAGTTTTGTGAGGTTCTGAAGGCTAGGGGTATCACTTTCTTCGCCGGTGTGCCCGATTCGCTCCTTCAAAACCTCTGCGCGTATCTCAGCGACCACAGCCGGCCTGGCGAACATATCATCGCGGCCAACGAGGGCAATGCCGTCGCGATGGCCGCGGGGCACTACCTTGCCACGGGGAAGAGGGGTGCCGTTTACATGCAGAACTCCGGGCTGGGAAACACGGTAAACCCTCTCGCATCCCTTATGGATCCCGAGGTTTACCGGATCCCTGTGCTGCTCATCATAGGATGGCGCGGAGAGCCGGGAGTGAATGATGAACCGCAGCATGTGAAGCAGGGTCGCATAACAACGGGCCAGCTCGAACTGTTGGAGATCCCTTTTAGCATCCTTGAGGCTGGCAGCGTCCTCAGCGCAGTCCTGGAAGACGTGTTCTCGGACCTCGAGCGGGAGAGGGCCCCCGTTGCCATAGTGGTCCGAAAGGACACATTCTCGAACCACGACTCCCACCGGAAGGTGAGGCAAAGGATGACGTTCAAACGCGAAGCGGCCCTGAGAATGGTCCTTTCCCTGGCAGGCGCGAAGGATATCGTGATAGCGACCACGGGCAAGACATCCCGGGAGGTCTTCGAGATCCGGGCCGAAGGCGGTGAGGGGCAGCGGGACTTTCTCACCGTGGGGTCCATGGGTCACACTTCCTCTCTTGCCCTGGGGGTGGCCCTCGGGAAACCGGAGCGCCGGGTGATCTGCCTCGATGGCGATGGCTCCCTGCTCATGCACATGGGCGCCCTTCCCATCATCGGCAGCCTCAAGCCGAAGAACCTTCTCCATGTGCTCCTCAACAACGCTTCACATGAATCGGTGGGCGGGCAACCGACGGTGGCGGATCGCATCGACTTCAGGAACATGGCGTTGGCCTGCGGCTACGCCCACTATCACAAGGCCACCGACGCGGCGAGCCTTTCGAGATGCTGGCAGCAACTGGAGAACCAGAAAGGGGCGGCGATGCTGGAGGTCGTAGTCTCCAAAGGGTCCCGGAAGGATCTCGGTCGCCCGACAGCGACTCCGGAGCAGAACAAAAGGGCATTCATGGAGCACATAAATGGTTGAGCGGGTCAGGGCCTATCAGTGGTTCCATCATAATCCCGTGCAGGTATACGCGGGCTCGGGCGCCTTCGAGCAACTGCACCGACTTGTCCCGGAAGGGAGGAGTCTCTTCATAACCTCGAGGGGCTTTACCGACCGTGGCGTGACGGCAAGGGTCCTGGCACGGCTGGGTGCCGCGAGAACGATAGTGCACGACGGGGTGAGACCGAATCCCGGTCTCGATGGTCTCGACGAAATGACGGCCGTATACAAGGACGCGAAGGTTGCCAGTATCCTGGCCCTTGGAGGAGGAAGCGTTCTTGATACCGCGAAGATCCTCTCCGTGACACTTGCGAACAGGAACAGACGGTCGCTGGCAGAGATATTCCGCGACGGAAAGACCGAACGATGGCCCGCGAAGATCCCCGTGATAGCCGTTCCGACAACGGCGGGAACGGGCGCGGAGGTCACGTCCTTCGCGACGGTCTGGGACCGGCCGGAGAGACGAAAGTTCTCGCTTGACAACGACCAGCTTTTCCCGCGGTACGCGCTTCTCGATCCTCGCCTGACGCTGACGCTCCCATACAGGGAAACCTTGTTCGGGGCCCTCGACACCGCATCGCATGCCCTGGAGTCACTGTGGAACAGGAAGAGAACGCCCGTCAGCCAGGCCCTGGCCGTGCAGTCGCTGAGGCACGTCAATGATAGCCTGAGGGACGTTCTCGAGGAGCCCGACAATCTCGGAAAGCGTGCACAGATGCAGTATGCGAGCATGCTTGCCGGCCTGGCGATCAACCAGACGAGGACCGCGATCGCCCATTCCATCTCCTATCCGTTGACAAGCCATTTCGGTGTTCCTCACGGTCTGGCATGCGGTTTCACGCTTTCCTCCATCCTGAAGTACGTCAGCGCCCGGGGGATCCTGCCCGAATCAGGCCCGTTCCTTTCGGCCCTGGAAGAGCTGCTCGACGGCCTCGGCCTGGAGGATGAAATGTCCGGGTACACGAGTTACGAGGAAGCGTCGGGGCTCATCGGCAAGATGTACACGCCGGAGAGGGCCGGCAACTTCATTGCCAGCGTGGACAGGAACGATATCGCGTGCATCCTGAAGGCGTCTTTCCGATGCCGGTCGTCCTGCCGGGAGACGGCCTGAGGCGATGGGAGTTCCTGAATAATCGGCTCTGATCTCAGGGTGGCCGACATTGACCTGCACAGAGAAGACACTGAAGCATGCCGGTGCGGGGATCTGCTGTATGCTGACCGTTGCTCCTTCACATGGGAAAAGGTAAGGGTAGATGCGCAAGATGTTTAGAATCAGGGAACTGGTAATTGCAGCAAGAGGATACCAGGCCAAGAGGGTATTGGGCAGGGCATTGGTGGTAAGCGGGCTCAACCAGGTGGTGAGTAGTGGTACGAATTTCGTGCTGGGTATCTGTCTTGTACGATTGCTGTCACCTGCGGAATTCGGACTTTACGGCATCGGTTTCGCCATCAGCCTTTTTTACGCAGGTATTGGGAGTGCTTTGTTCTTGACCCAGATGATTGTTCACACTCCTGACAAGTCGCCAGAAGAACGTAAGCCGTACGCGGGTCGGATATTGCTGCTGGAGTTATCGTTTTGCGCTCTCACGGTATCGCTTGGCGTGGTCACGCTATTGGCAAGCGGTTTGTTTTGGGATTCCATGGCGCGTCACGCCATGTTTGCGTTAGCCGTTATGGCCGCCTCCGTTACACATCTCTTGAAAGAGTTTTTTACGGGACATGCGTATAACGTTCGCAAAGAACCGTGGGCGCTGTCGATCCATAGCATGGTAGCTGTCGTTACCGTGGTCCTCCTCTTCACACAATACCGTTTCGTGGGCTCTCTCGACGCCGCAATTGCTCTGCTGGTCTACGCGACAGCGCAGGCAAGCGGGGCCTTGCTGGGTTTTTGCATGAGCAGACTGCCCGTCATGCACCCTTTATGCGCACTTATTGAGACTCTGACGGAAATATTCTGTGGCGGAAAGTGGGCCAGCATTGCCAGTGTGGTCCATTTTGCACGAATCCAGGTTTACACGATAGTGGTTGCATCTCTTCTGGGGCCGGTCGGTGTGGCGAAGCTCAATGCCTCGAGGCTGCTTGTTGCACCCGCGAACATGCTCACCCCGGCGCTGGGACAAGTGGCTATGCCTCGCCTGGCATCTTTTCGAGAGCGGGGCGAATTGCAGTTGCGAAGGCTGGGGCTTGCGGTGGCCTTCATTCTGCTGGCCGTGGCAATAGCCTACAGTACAATCCTGTTGAGTTGCTATGACATGATCGTCAACAGCGTGTGGGGTGAAAAATACGGTGGCCTGTTTGCCCTCACCGCGCTGTGGAGCCTGTACACGTGCCTGCTGGCATTACGCAATGGTACAGAAATGATTGGACAGATACTGAAGAAGTTCAAGAACTTGAGCAGAATCAACACGTACAGCGCCATCGTGTCCCTGGTTGCAACATACCTGTTTACCATAAACCATGGACTCCCGGGGGCGTTGGTCGGTCTGATCATAGGGGAGGTCACGCAATTGTGGCTGATACATCACATGTTCAAACAATCGCCGGCAATCCACAAGCCCGTTCCAGGATATTTCGGCAATTCCCATGAATATTGAACGAAGGTCATTAAGATTAACGGTCCCCGTCCTGTTCGTTTTTGCAAGTCTCATCCTGTTTGAGATGAGAGAATTTGATCAAGCGATTCAACGTCCTATCGACGCCGCAAACTTTCACAAGGTCGTGGCTTTGATTGCGATATTCCTGTACCTGCTGCTCTATATGTCAATGCGCGGGCTTCCCAGGGGATGGGGAGGTTTTCATGTTGGCTATATGCTGTATATCGTGTTGGGTCTTGCATCATCCATCGTGTATTCGCAGTTGCGGGCCTTCTCGTTTTGGAAGATCTTCGAAGTGTCATGCGTGTTCCTTCTGTCATTGTATGTTTTGTCTGCTTGTCGGAGGGACCCATCTCTGCGTGAACGTTTCTATGATTTATGCCTGAGTTTCCTGAAATTTATACTGATTGTGACATTGGTGGGGGCGATTGTGAATCCCACAGAGGCATTTCGGGTGCCCATTTCTGAAGAGAGCATGAGGATATATGGATCACCCATTTTACCGTATCAACTATTCGGTGTTCTCATCCAGGTTAATTCTAACAGCCTGGGGGCCATGGCCGCGATCCTGTTCTTCACATACACCTGCAGGTTGGCTGCCGGTAATAGTAACGTCGTTGTCTGGTCGTGGCTGTTGATATCCGTTGTCTTTCTCGTATTCAGTCAGAGCCGGACCGCCTTTCTGGGGCTGTTTAGTGCTTACATGTTGGCCATAACGGCTAATACAGTCCAGCGGAGGAGCACTAAGATAGTGTTGATGGTTCTTCTGATCTCATTTGTTGCCCTGATAGCCAGTGTGATAGGCGAATACTTTACTCGTGGCATGTATCTGGAGAGGTTGGCCCTTCTGACCGGTAGGATGATTTGGTGGGAGACAGCTATCGCGGAGTATCTGGATGCAAGTCTGTTGGCCAAGACCATAGGCTTGGGGTTTATGAGTGCCAATCGTTCGGTGCTTGCCGAGAGGCTTGATGCGGGGGGAGCCGCAACTCTGCATTCCGATTACGTAGATGCTCTGCTGTCAACTGGGATTGCGGGGGCGGGAATTGTTCTTGTGGTTATGGGGGTGCTGTTGGTCAAGGTGTACAGGTGTGCAAGGAAGACCAGCAGCATTATCTCGGTCGAGATGCTGGGAGTTGTTGTCATCCTGTGCGTGAGGAGTCTCACGGGCACTACCATTGCAAGCCACAACATCTTCCTCGTGATGCTTTTCTCAGTCGCCGTATATCTGCAGTTACCGCCGTTCCATTCCTCAATTGAACAATTGTCTGTGCGCAGTACCGGATCTGTCGCTCCAGTATCCAGTGGGAAGATTTGGTGAACAACACATGGATAAAGTGACCGAGGCATTGATCCTGTCGGACTCCGAGGCGGACTGCCGGGACAATTCCCATCGAAAGATAGCCGATGGGCATGTGGAATTCTCGGATTTCTCCAAACAGTCTCATGCGAAACGAAGCCGATCGCAGCACGTTTTTCTTTCCCGGCTTTTCGCGGAACTTGAACAAAGTAATATCCGTTACGCCGTGATGCGCAACTACGAATCATTGCCGTATGGAGTTGACGGCAGCGATCTGGATATTCTTGTGGCATTCGATTCAGAACAGAGAAGTAGGAAAGTCCTGTTGGAAGTCATTGAGGCGGTGGGCGCAGTAGCCATAGGGCTTGCAGCCACTGTCGGATTCTTCAAGGTCTATGTGCTGGGTCCCCCATTGTGGCCACATGGAGAATGGTGGGGGCTCAGGATTGACGTGAATGTTGGTTTGAGTTTCAAGGGTGCGCCCCTTGTCGGAAACGCCGTGTTGAATACATTCCAGAAACATAACGGCATATTTGTGTTACAGGCATGGCTTGCGGGAGTTCTGGGCGTATTGAAAGAGGTCCTTCAGAATAACTCTCTACCGGAGCGCTATTTGGAAGCGGCCAGGGAGGCTGTTCGGAGTGATTGGGTAACTGCACAGCAGGTCCTTGAGCCTATGGGGGCGAAAGCTCTCGCGGTTCTGCGGAAGGTTATCATTGAGGATAAGGCAGGAACGAATGCCAGGCCTCTTTGCAGGAATATTCGCAGGCACGTTGCTTGGCACGCATTGCACAGACGTCCTCTGCAATTCGTGAGGCTGCGCATTTTGTCTCAATGGTCCAAGATTCTACGCTGTCTCGATCCTCCGGGGGTAATGGTTGCCATATTAGGCGCTGATGGTGTCGGAAAGTCCACGATGATCGATGCAATCCGTCCGGTGCTGGAGGAGGCGACTCACAATGCTTTTTTCACTTACCATCTGAGACCTTCCTTTCTTCCATCCCTTGCACGTTTCAAGGGTGTAAAAAGTGCCGCGGGAGTATCCGCTGCGAACCCGCACGGCTTGAAACCTTCAGGCAGAATCGGGTCGCTGCTCAGGCTGACGTATCACATTCTGGATTACGTTTTGGGTTACTGGCTGGAGATTCGGCCTAGGATAGCCAGACAGCCGGCTGTCGTCCTCTTCGATCGTTATGCCTACGATATGGCTCTGGATCCACGTCGGTTTCGTATTCAATTGCCCCGTGGCTTGATTTGGTGGTTTACCCGACTTGCTCCCGGTCCGGATATTATCATCTGCCTGTACGGCAATCCAGCGGTTATTATCTTGCGAAAGCAAGAGCTGTCAGTGCGAGAACTCAAAAGACAAACGATGGAGCTGATCAGATT
>JAAYAK010000113.1 GCA_012719415.1 Syntrophorhabdus sp. | reverse complement strand
GGATGAAGATCCCCGCAGACTGCGGCAATCCGATCGTCGCTTATCAACCGGGCAATGAGGTATGCGAGAGCGTCACGCTCGAAGAAGACATCGGCATCCGTTGTGACGATGATCGGGTAACGAGCCAGGCTCATTGCTCTGTTGTATGAGCGGTTCGTCCCTAGACGCTCGGTATTGGCAATAATGCGGTGAGTAATTCCCGCCTCCGTGAAGGCTTCTTCTGCAATCCGTCTTGTATTGTCGGACGAGCAGTCATCGATGAAGATCACCTCGTATCGGTCTACCGGATAGGAAGATGCAAGGATATTCTGGACCCGCTCCGTGATCACAGCCGCTTCGTTATATGCAGAGATGATGATGCTGATGGCAGGATATTCGAGAGGGACATGCAGTTTATCCGGTTTCCGCCCTATATTGATCCCGACAAGGTATACTACGTATGGGGCGACTGCAGCAACGATAAGCCCTATGCCGATCCACAAGAGCATAATATCAATTTAATGGTTTACTATTTATTATTTAGCAGGTATGATGAAAATACCTCTCTTTCTCCTCTCCTCTATCGGAAAATCTATCCCGAAAGGTCGATTTGCACCGGGTGTGCGCGTGACCATGTGCGCAAAACGGGATCTGTGGAGCCCTGGGTTCTGACCCTGCAGTTGTCACAGCATGGTTTCAGTGCCGTCCTCTATGTGGCTATTCTACCCGATTTTTGGCGGAGGTCGTGCAGGCATGACACTAGCGTTAATCCTGAAAAATATGGTCCATTCCGTGCTGGGAGTTACCGGGTTTCACTCGCCTTTTCCGATACAGAGGTATACGATCCCGTCTTTCTGTTGGAAGAGGTTCTTACAATCTACAAGAACGGGGGTATTCATACAACTCCCGATATACCCTGTGTCCAGCCTTCTGAAGACATCGTGGTCCACAAGGAATACTGCACAATCGGCCCCGGAAAGCGCCACTTCGATGCTCTCCGCCGAGGTAAACACACCTGCCTTCGTTGCGAGGGAGGGGACGAACGGGTCGTAGACCTGCATGCTGGCCCCGAGGTTTGCGAGTTCTTCGACGATCTTGATGGAAGGCGACTCCCGGGGGTCGTTGATGTTCTTCTTGTAGGCGAGCCCCATCACAGCGACCGTTGCACCGTAAACCCGCTTGCCGACCTGCCTGAGCCCCTTCTCGATGAGGTTGACGGTGTGCATCTTCATGAACTCGTTGATCTCCCCGGAGGTTTCGATGAAGCGGGGGATGAAACCGTATTTCTTCGCCCGGTAAGACATGTAGTAGGGGTCGAGCGGAATGCAGTGACCGCCGATGCCAGGGCCTGGATAGAAGGGCATGAAACCGTAGGGTTTGGTGGCCGCAGCGTCGATCACTTCCCAGGTGTCGATGTCCATCCGTTCGAAGATGAGAGCCATCTCATTGACCAGGGCGATGTTGACGTTCCTGAAGATGTTCTCCATCATCTTCACGGCTTCTGCCGTGCGGGCATCCCGAACCGGGACAATCCTGTCCATGATACTCCCGTAGAAGGCGGCGGCCACGTTGGTACATTCGGCGCTTATCCCGCCGACAATCGTTGGTACTTTATCGATGGGATACTGCTTGTTCCCGGGGTCTACCCGCTCTGGAGAGTAGGCGATGCCGAAGTCGCTGCCGGCGACGAGTCCGGTCTCTTCGAGGATTGGAACAACCACCTCGTCAGTCGTCCCCGGGAAAGTTGTGCTCTCCAGGATGACAAACTGCCCCTGATGCAGAATGGTTTTGAGGGTCGAACAGGCATCCTTTATGCAACTTAGATCCGGGATCTTGTCTTCCGATAGCGGTGTTGGGACGCAGATGATGAGGAAATCGCACTGGTGAAGGTCTTCGGGATCGGAGGTTGGGAAATAAGTCTGTCCAAGATACAGGGAGAGTTGCGCGTCCGGAACGTCCTGGATGTGAGACATCCCTGCCCGGAGCCGCTCGACGGTGCCTGAACAGACGTCGTAGCCGTAAACGGTAAACTTCCGTGCAAAAGCCATTGCAAGCGGGAGACCGACGTAACCCTGACCAATAATTCCAATTTTTGCGCTTCTATTAGTGATCTTTACAAGAAGATTTTGCATGTGCTCCTCCTGATGCCCCGGGTGCGCCCGACGTTTGGAGACTTTCCGAGGCACCGTGCCTTACCCGTCCTGCCGCGGTGTGGTCTCTGATATTAAAATATCCCCCTGCGGCACAGATAACTATATCGCTCCAGTAAAATCTTATATTTACTCTCTCCTATAAAATCAGGTCACGCCTCGCCGCCAGATTCTGGAGAGCGTTCTCTGGCGGCCTACGGCTTGCAAAGGAGGCCTTCCTGGCCGCTAGCAAACGTGATGATGTGTACCTTCAAAAAAACAAAGAGCATTTGGCCCTTCATCTTTTCAATCAGGAGAGTTCCCGGACCGCGTCGCAGATGTACGCCAGTTCTTCGTCCGTCACCGAGGGGTGGACCGGCAGGCTCACGACCGATGCCGCAAGGTCGTCGGCGACCGGACAGGAGGCGTTTTCGCTCTGGTAGACCGGCTGCCGGTTGACGGGGATGGGGTAGTGGACGGCGGTCCCGATCCCCTGCTCGGAAAGAGCGCTCATGAACGCATCCCGCGCAAGCGGGTAACCGGAGGGGACCTTCACCACGTACTGGTGGTAGACGTGCCGGACGCCCGGTGCAACATGGGGCGTGACGAGCCCTGAACCTGCAAGGTGGCGGTCGAGATAACGAGCGTTCTCTCTCCGGCGCTCGTTGAACCCCTCCACCCGGCCGGTCTGCACGAGGCCGATCGCGGCGTCGATGTTCGTCATCCGGTAGTTGTACCCGATGACAGTATGAAGGTATTTCTTGCTCTGCCCGTGGTTGATGAGGAGCCTGACCCGCTCGGCAAGGGCGTCGTCGTCGGTCGTGACCATGCCCCCTTCCCCGGTGGTCATGTTCTTTGTCGGGTAGAACGAGAAGCAGCCGATGTCGGCAAGGCTCCCCGCCCTTCTCCCGTGATACTCCGCGCCGTGCGCCTGGGCCGCGTCTTCGATCAGGGTAAGATCATGGTCATCGCAGAGATCGCGGGCTGCGGCGACATCGAACGGCTGCCCGAAGAGGTGGACCCCGACGATTGCCCGGGTGTCGGGCCGGACGAGGGCCGCGATCGATTCCGGGTCGATGTTGAATGTCGCAGGGTCGACGTCCGCAAAGAGGGGGGTCGCCCCGCACATCGAGACGCTTGACGCCGTCGCAAAGAACGTGAACGCCGGGACGATCACCGAGTCGCCGGGCCCGATGCCCGCGGCAAGGAGGGCCGCATGAAGCGCCGCCGTCCCGGAGTTGACACCGACCGCGTGCCGGGCACCGCAGTACTCCGCAAAGCGCGATTCGAAATCGGTGACGACCGATCCCTGGGCCAGCATCCCCGACCGCATCACGCGGGCGACGGCCTCGACCTCCTCCTCCCCGACGAGCGGTCGGGCGATGGGGATCTTCACCGGCACCGCCTTGCCTCCGCGGGCAG
>JAAYAK010000112.1 GCA_012719415.1 Syntrophorhabdus sp. | reverse complement strand
TACGGGCTCGCGGTGACGGGAATGGTCCATCCCGACAAGGTCCTCCTCAACGAAGGGGCGAAACCCTGGGACATTCTCGTTCTCACAAAGCCCCTCGGGACGGGCATCATGAACACCGCCATCAAGGGCAAGCTCCTCAACGAGGACGCGGCAATGGGCGTTGCGACGGTCATGGCCACGCTGAACAGGACGGCGGCCGAGGCGATGCTTTCCGTGAACGTTCATGCCTGCACGGACGTCACAGGGTTTGGTCTGGCCGGACACCTCAAGGAGATGATACGGGAGTCACTGGGGGTCGAGCTCCATGCCGGAAAGCTGCCCTATTTCGCGGAGGCCGTGGAGTTTGCCACATCGGGCCTGGTACCCGGAGGTCTTTACCGAAACAGGGACTTCTACGGGGAACACGTGGTCACCACGCGGTCCGATTTCTTCTTCGACATCATATTTGATCCCCAGACATCGGGGGGCCTCCTCATGGCCCTCGACCCCGCGGACAGGGCGAAATTCGAAGAGACAGCCACCCGCCTCGGCGTGGACTACCACATCATAGGCACCTTCCTCGCCGAACCGAAGGGGAAGATACTGCTCAGGTAAACACCGTTTGAACCGTTAGAACCGTTGCCACTGTTAGAACCGTTGGAAAGGCTACGGGCGGGGGGGAAGGTTTCGGAGCACTGACCCACATCTTCTATCCGTCCTTTGCCGGCAGGTGTCCCCAAATCCGTTGACCGCTAACTCCCAGACTATCTGAACGGTTCTAACGGCTCTAACGGCTCTAACGGTGCCAACGGTTCTAACGGATCTGTTTGAGCGGATAATTGCGGTCCTGCCAGCCGTGGATGCCGTATTCGAGGTTTCGGGTGTTGCGGTAGCCGTAAGCTCTCAGGTAGACGGCGGCGTGGGAGGAACGGTGGCCGCTCGCGCAATAGACGACGACAGGGGTGTCGAGGTCTTTCGGGAACTCGCCTATCCTCATGGCGATCTCACGAACGGGGATGTTCACGGCCCCTTCGATGAAGCCGGTCTGTTCCAGTTCTTTCGGTTCCCTGACGTCGACGAGGAAAAGCATTTGCTTCTTCGTGATCTTCTGCAGCAGTTCTTCGGGCTCGATGACGGTTTCCTCGTGGGGTGTCGCGAGGAAGGCCTCCATGGAGATGCAGAAGCTTTTCATGAGAGGTCCCAGTTCGCCCTCGGGTGCCGGTTCCATGGTGCTGAGGCCGCATTGGAGTTTCCCCGTCTTCGCGTCGAGCGGGGGAAAGAGACCTTTCAGGAATGTCTCGAACTCCTCCATTGTGCGCGGTGTCTTGAGGCAGACGTTGTTGACCTTCTCGTAACCCAGTGAGGAATTGATGTTGCCCCTGTAGTCGTGGGCAGGGTAGACGATGAGGTCATCGGAGAGGGGCATGATCCTGCCGAAGAGGCTTTCGTACATGTCGCGGGAGCTTCCGCCGGGCAGGTCTGTCCTTCCGCACTGGCCTATGATGAGGACGTCACCGGTGAAGATCCTGTCACCGGCGAGGATCGCCATGTGGTCCCGGGTGTGGCCTTTCGTTTCCATTGCCTGCAGGGTGATGTCGCCTATCTTCAGTTCATCCCCGTCACCGAGGTAGAGGTCGACCCTTTTCAGGGCATTCTCGGCAAGGACCTTCTCGATCCCGAAGAGGTCCGTGACCTTTGCCCCCAGCTCCCTCTGTGCCGGTGTGTTCCTGTTCATGACCGTTGTGGCCGTGAGCCTGTCGGCAAGCTCCGGCGCCAGGGAAACGTGGTCGACGTGGGTGTGGGTGTCGATGATGTGGGTTATGGTGAGTCCCCGGGACGAGATGAAATCGAGGAAAGGGTCCATTTCGTGGGAAGGGTCTATGATCACCCCTTTTCTTTCCCTTTCACAGGCGATGACATACGCGAGGCATCCATCAAAATTGAACTGCTTGAATATCATGTCACACCTCTTCGGCAAGGTTTTTTATCGCCGTCTTCAGTATTCTTCCGGCGGCAAGCTTCGATACCACCACGATATCCTCGAGCGGCAGATAGCCGGTGACGGAGGGATCGAAAAGGGCCCTGGCCGACGGCGGGAACTCGGTGTCCCCTTCCCAGAGAACAAAGGTGACGGGTACCTTGGGTAAGGCGAAAAGCGTGACAGAGGCGTCACCGAACCCTTCCTCCTTTGCCCCGAGGCCGCGGCCGGCGTCGAGAAAGGCGTGCCTGTCGTAGCCGAATGCCCTGACAAGAGGCTTGAGTACCCTCCTCTCGAAAACGGGGTCGTAGTGCATGCACGCGGGGATGTCCCCATAGGAGACCTTCTCGCCCGTAAGCGGGACCCCTGAGGCGGTGTTTATGTAGTGAAGGATGATGATCTTCGCGACGAGGGTGACATTGGCTCCCTTGGAACTCGAGAAGGTGAACCCAGGTACATCAAGGCGAATGGTCTCGTCGAAAAAAGGGACATGGACGCGTGTCTCGCTGCCAACCCTCTCGCAGCGCAGGCCCGCGAGGAAGAACTTCTCCTCCATGGCGCTTCCCAGGAGCTCGTCGCGGGCCCTGTCGAAGACGCCTTTGTATGTCTTTTGTCTCTTGAGTTCCATGATCAACGGCCCAGCTTGTCGTGGACCTCGTCGATCTTCTTCCGGTAGTCCCCGCTGTGAAATATCTCTGTGCCCATGACGAGGACATTGCCGCCTGCCCTGACGACCTCGGCGGCGTTTGCCGCCTTGATACCGCCATCGACCTCGAGGTCGATGTACCTGCCCGCCTTATCGATCATCCTGCGCGCCTCGGTGATCTTTCCGGCCATCTCGGGGATGTACATCTGACCTCCGAAACCGGGGTTGACCGTCATGATGAGGACGAGGTCGACAATGTGGATGACGTGTTCGAGGAGGCCGAGAGGTGTCCCGGGATTGAATGATATGCCGGCCCGCGCACCGGATTCCTTGATGACATCGAGGGTCCGGTAAAGATGATTGTCTGCTTCGGCATGTATGGTGACAATGTCGGAACCGGCCTCAGCGAATTGCCGCACGTATTGCGCCGGGTTCTCTATCATGAGGTGGACATCCAGGGGCTTCGTGTTGATCCTGCGCAGGGCCTCTACGAACATGGGGCCGATGGTTATGTTGGGAACGAAATGGCCGTCCATGACGTCCACGTGAATAAGGTCCGCGCCCGCATCCTCGACATCCTTTATCTCCTGGCCGAGGCGCAGGAAGTCGCATGAGAGGATGGACGGCGCGATGAGGATATCTTTCATGATAATGCCTCCATGGCTAGTAGATATTGATGACGATCTCCTCAGCCGAACTGAATATCGTTCTGGGAAGTATCGAGTACTCTATGCCGCCGCGCGCAGAGGCCCGATCGCTCCGCGCGTAATTGATCCTGTACTTTATCCCCTTCGTTTCGAGCTCGTCGGCGAGTTCATTGTAATTGATGTCGCGCGTGTCGGCCATGAGGTAATAGCACCTCGGCGCCGTTCCGACGAAGAGGGTCACCTTGCCGTATTCGAGGATGTCCGTGCCCTCTGCCGGAACCTGCGCGATGACCTTGCCGGTTCTGGAGTGGGGAACGAGGACCGTCTTTTCGAGAACGAGATGCCTGTCGCTGAACACCGGATGGGTCTCCTCGAGAGTGAGTCCCACGAAGCCCGGGGTCTTCATGAGCTCCGGCCCTTCAGACACGATGACATAGACCACCCTTCCTTTCTTGGTGGATATATTGGCATCGGGTTTTTGCACGGTGATATGATTGTAGGGCACGTCGTTGCGCCGCTCGTACCTGAGCACCACGAGCGCAAGACCCTTGTTCCTGAGAAGCTCCCGGGCGTCCTCTACGGTCTTCCCCCGGACATCGGGGCAGACCGTGGTTTGCTGGAACTTGAGAAGGAGGCTTATCGTCAGGTATGTCGACAGGCCGAAGACGAGTACCGGCGCCACAACATAGAATAGGATCTTCAAGAGCTTCATAGTTTCCTTATTCGTGCTATAAAGAAACCGTCCAGAGCCGTCTCATGCGGCAACGAGAGAAAACAATCCTTATTAAACAGGAACGGCAGCGGATTTTCAAGAACAAAGTTCTTATCTTCTGCCAGGTTGCGAATGACATCCATCGTTTCTTCAGGCTCGAAGGAGCAGACGCTGTAGACCACGCGCCCTCCCGGACGCACCAGGTCCCACAGCGACCGGAGCAGGGAGAGCTGCATCGCGGCGAACCGGTGGATATCCTCTTCACTGCGCCGCCACTTGATCTCGGGATGCTTGCGGACGATCCCGAGCGATGAGCAGGGCGCGTCGACAAGGACGGTATCGAACGATCCGGCCCTGAAAGGCGGGGCAAGGGCGTCGGCACAGACGATGTTGGTGCCGAGCGACGACAGGCAGAGGCGCTTCATGTTGTTGTCCATGGAGATGATGCGTGCCTGGGGAGATATCTCCCTCACCTGCTTCGTCTTCGTTGCCGAACCGGTGCACGCGTCGAGGAACAGTGTACCCCCCGTTGCCGCCGCCGCCATGCCCGCGAGTTGGGAGGCCTCTCCCTGAACGCTCACAAGCCCGTCCCTGAAGAGAGTGTTCGCGAAGACCGGCATGAGCCTGTCGACGGTGATGGCTGAGGGCGAAAGACGGCCGCGGCGTACCTCGATCCCGTCACCCGCCAGGGCTTCTATCGCCTTGTCGACGGTCAACCTGTGCGTGTTCACCCTGAGAGTGAACTCCGGTTCCCTGTTGAGCAGTCCGAGGAGCCTATCGGCCTCACCCATACCGAACCTCAGCGTCCAGCGGTCGACGAGCCATTTCGGGAATGACTGTCGCACCGCGTCGGCGGGGGGCAGGGCGCGGGTCTCCCTGTCATTCACGTACCGTCTCAGGACTGCGTTCACGAACCCGGCCACGAACTTTCCCTTCTCGTTCCTGGCGTACTCCACGGCCTCTTTCACGACATGGTAATAGGCCTTCTTCATGAAACCGACCTGGTAGAGTGTCATCCAGAGGAGGTATCGGACGTCCTTTTCGACAGGTTTTCTGGCATATCGGGAAAGGACAAGATCGAGATGTCCCCGCCACCGTATCACCCCCGAGGTTATCTGGTATATGAGCGCCCGTTCACCCTCGTTGAGCCGTGAGCGCGAGAAGGCGGAGTCGATGGACTCATCGAGGAACCTGCCGGATTCAACATCTCGAATGATGCGGATCGAAATGGCCCTGAGGAGATGTCCGAAGTTATCGCCGATAGGCCATGTCCTCCAGTCTCCTGATCCTCTCTTCGATAGGAGGGTGGGTGCTGAAGAGCGAACGAATGCCGCCGGCGCTGAAGGGGTTCACTATGAAGAGCGGGGCAGTGGAAGGGTTCGCATCGTTCATGGGATGGCGCGCCACGCCCGCATTGAGCTTGCGCAGCGCCCCCGCGAGAAAGAGAGGGTTTCCCGACAGGTTCGCCCCGCCGTCATCGGCCAGGTATTCCCGGGAGCGGGAAATGGCGAGTTGGATGAGCATCGCGGCGAAGGCGGCAATGACGGAAAAGATGATAACGGTGAAGATGTTGCCGCCTCCGTCATCGTCGTCGGAGGAACCTCCGAAAAAGGCCGCGAAACGGGCCCAGTTGGCGATCATCGTTATGGCGCCCGCCAGCGTTGCGGCAACGCTTTGAATGAGGATGTCGCGGTGCTTGATGTGGGAGAGCTCATGGGCGAGAACACCCTCGAGTTCATCCCGCGAGAGTATACGCATGATACCCGTCGTTACCGCCACCACCCCGTGCTCGGGATTGCGGCCGGTTGCGAAGGCGTTAGGACTGTCATCCTCGATGATGAAGACCCTCGGCATGGGGATGCCGGCGCGCTGCGCCAGGGATGCGACCGTACCGTGGAGCTGCGGCAACTCTGAGGGAGAGACCTCTCTCGCGCCGTACATTCTGAGGACGATCTTATCGGAGAACCAGTAACTGACGAAATTCATGACGAGGGCGATGGCGAAGGCGATCATGCCCCCGGACCGGCCCCCTATGATGCTGCCAAGACCGACCAGGATAACGGTAAGGACGGTCATGAGGAAGAATGTCTTGAATCTGTTCATCGAACCCCCATAAAAATTTATCCTATACATTATAAACATTTTGTATCTTTTATCAAGCCGGGGAGATGTTGGAAATCCTTGCCTTTTGACTCAAAAGGTTCATAGAATAATGACCAGGAATCAGGGTCAGGCACAGGCTTCTGAAAAAAGAAAAACCCGCATAGGATCAAGGGAAGATATGAACGGGGAGGGTGTGTCCGTCCCCCCATGAAGTTGGGGCACGGTACCCCTGTTGCGAGGTGGCCATGAACAACTGTGATCCGGAGAAGGAACAGGTTGCATCCTCCGTGGGACAGGACGGTGTCCGTGTCTTTTTCGACACCCCGCCCGATGCAGCCTTCATGATGGACAGCGACGGAACGATCATTACGCTCAATGAGAATCTGGCACGCCGTTTCAACCAGGATGTGGAGAAGATGGTGGGCAGCAACATATTCGATTATTTCTCGCCCGAGGTGGCCCGCAGCAGGAAGGCCCTGATGGAAAGGATAATCACGGCACGAAAGCCCCTTTCCTGCACCGATTTCCGGGACGGCGTCTGGCTTGAGAACTGCTACTATCCCGTTCTCGACCGGCAAGGGTCGGTGGCAAGGATCGCTGTCTTCAGCCGCGATGTGACGGCGGTCCGCCGCGCCGAGGAGGCCCTCAGGGAGTCAGAGGAGCGGTACCGGACGGCCATCGAGAATTCGAACGACGGCGTGGCCATACTGAAAGGCAACATCCATCTTTACGTGAACGGCAAGTTCGTCAAGATCTTCGGCTATGAAAGCCCCGCCGACATTGTAGGGAAACCGCAATCCCTCACTGTCCATCGCGATGACCATGAGAGGGTAGCCGATTTCACGCAGCGCAGGCAGCGCGGCGAGGCAATGCCGGAGCGGTATGAGTTCAAAGGGGTCAAGCGCAACGGTGACATCGTTTACATCGAGGTTTCCGCAACGGGGACTACCTACAGGGGGGAGGCGGTCGCGCTCGTGTACATGAGGGACGTGACGGTGAGGCGACTGCGTGAGGAAGCGCTCTGGCTCACGCGGTTTTCCATCGAACATGCATCGGAATCGATCTTCTGGATCAGGCCAGATGGGCGTTTCGTGTACGTGAACGATGCTGCCTGCGGCAAGCTTGGGTACACGAAAGAGGAGCTTCTCTCCCTCAGGGTCGTGGATGTCGATCCCGACCACACGAAGAGGGAACTCTCCGCCATAGGCAGGTGCATGGCGGAAGAGGGCTCCATCACTTTCAGGTCCCATCACCAGGCCAGGAACGGCCGCGTCTTCCCCGTCGAGGTGATCGCGAACCGCGTCACCTACAATGGAGAGGACTTCATCTTCTGCTTCGCCCGGGATGTTTCCGACGGGGAGATCGCCGAGGAGAGACTCAGCGCGGAGCGGCAAAAGTTCCAGATCCTCATAGAGCACGCTCCCTTCGGTATGGCCATGTTCGACAGGGAAGACAGGTATCTCTATGTGAACCCGAAGTTCACGGAGATCTTCGGATTCACCCTTGCCGAGATACCCGACCGCGCGGCGTGGTTCGAGCGTGCCTATCCCGACGAGGCCGTGAGGAAGACCGTAACCGACGCCTGGCATCACGACACCAGCACCACGGATGCCGGAGAGAAGATGCCACGGACCTTCCCCGTGGTGTGCAAGGACGGGGCGACAAAGCTGATCAATTTCATCACCGTCCGTCTGGAGAACGACGACTACATCGTTTCCTTCGAGGATATAACGGAGCGCCGTCTCGCCGAGGAGGCCCTGGCAAATGAAAAGGAGCGCCTCGCGGTCACGCTGCGTTCCATCGGTGACGGCGTGATCGCCACCGACGCCGATGGGAGGATCGTTCTGATGAACGCCGTCGCCGAGGAACTGACCGGTTGGAGACAGGAGGAGGCGGCAGGAAGGGAACTTACCGATGTTTTCCACATCATCAACGAGAGGACCCGCGCAAGATGCGAAAGCCCCGTCGACAAAGTGCTGCGAATGGGGGCCGTCGTCGGCCTCGCGAACCATACGGCGCTCATCTCGAAGAACGGCGGTGAGCTTGCCATAGCTGACAGCGGCGCCCCCATACGGGACAGGGACGGGAGTATTGCCGGTGTGGTGCTGGTCTTTCGCGACGTGACGGAAAGGAAGAGAATGGACGAGGAACTGCAAAAGATGAGCAAGCTTGAATCGGTGGGCATTCTGGCAGGAGGAATAGCCCACGATTTCAACAATATCCTCGCCGCCGTGCTGGGCAATGTGTCTCTGGCGAAGATGTACACGAAGCCTTCAGACGAGAAGGTGCTGAGACGTCTCGACGACGCGGAACAAGCGGTATTGAGGGCCAGGGACCTGACCCTCCAGCTTCTCACCTTTTCAAAGGGAGGTTCTCCTATCCTGAAGACGACCTCCATCGAAAACGTGGTCAGGGAAACGGCCAGTTTCGCCCTCACGGGTTCCGGGGTCAGGTGCGACTTCACATTTGCCGAAGACCTTTTCCCCGTTGATATCGACGAGGGCCAGATGAGTCAGGTCATAAACAATCTCATCATCAATTCCCAGCAGGCCATGCCCGATGGCGGGGTGATCACGATCGAGGCCGCGAACCTCGTCGCCACCCAGGAGATGATGGAGCACGGTACTTTCCTCAAGCCCGGCAGCTATGTCCGGATATCGGTGAGAGACCACGGCATCGGGATCGCGCCGGAACAGGTGCACAAGGTATTCGATCCCTACTTCACGACCAAGGATAAGGGCAGCGGTCTCGGACTCGCCACATCTTATTCGATCATCAAGAATCATGACGGCCATATCACGCTCGAGTCCGAACAAGGTTCGGGAACCACCTTCTTCATTTACCTGAAGGCGTCGCGGTGGCCCGCCGCCTCCATCACGAGGGACGTCCGGGACATGAGGAGCAGCGTGCTCAGGGCCAGGGTTCTTCACATGGACGACGAGGCGATGATACGTAAGACGACGAAGGAGATGCTAGAGGGCCTCGGTTACGATGTGACCTCCGCGGCGGATGGCCGGGAGGCGATCGCCAGGTATCGTGAAGCGAGCGCTCAGGGCACTCCTTTTGACGTCGTCCTTCTCGATATAACCGTTCCTGGTGGATTGGGAGGGAAGGACACGGTGAAAGAACTCCTTGCCATCGACCCCGGCGTCAGGGCCATAGTCTCCAGCGGTTACTCCAACGACCCCGTCATGGCAAGCCACCGAAAGTACGGCTTCAAGGGAGTCCTGGCCAAGCCCTGCCTCATGGAGGAACTGGACGAGATCATAAGAAGCGTACTGGGAGAAAGATGAGAAACCGTTAGCACCGTTAGCACCATTGGAACCGTTGGAACCGAGAGACGGTTAGCAGCCGTCTTAGGCGCCAGGGTAGCTTCAGTCCCTCATACAGAGAGAGGATGCCCCAGCCCCGCCAACACTCCAACGGCTCCAACGGCTCCAACGGTGCTAACGGTGCTAACGGTTCCAACGGTCAAACCCCTTTGGTTCGGGGGTTCAGCCTTTCTTTCCCGCGAAGACCTCCACGGCGGAGCGGCCTTCAAGCGGGCACTTGTTCTCGCATATGCCGCAGCCGTTGCAGAGCTCGTCGACGATGTAGGGCCGCTTGAGGGTGACCTTTTTGCCCTTATGATCGATGTCCTCCACCGTTTCGAAGCGGATCGCCTTTTCCGGGATGGGGCAGTGTTCTTCACAGACGATGCAGTTGAGCTTTTTCGCGTAGGGAAGGCAGATGTTCTTGTCTATGACGGCGGTGCCGATGATGCTTTTTTGCTTCTGGCCAAGAGGGAGACGGGGTATGGCGCCGGTGGGGCAGACCTGTCCGCAGAGCGTGCAATTGTATTCGCAATAGCCCAGCCGGGGAATGATGACGGGCATGAAGAGGCCCGTGACGCCGGCCCGCGTGAAATCGGGGTAGAGGGCGCTGCGCAGGCAGACCTTCATGCATTCTCCGCAGCGGACACATTTCTTGAGAAAATCGTCTTCGTCTTTAACGCCTGGAGGACGGAGGAGGCGGTGGTCTTTTTCAGGGTGACGGAAGGAGAACAGCCTTGAGAGAAAGAAACCGGATACGAGGCTGACGAGGAATACCCTCTTGGACATGACAGGTTGTCCCTGTCCTTCCTTTACCGGGCGAAAAAGTGTTTTCCACCGCAGCGGGAATTCGACGCGGCCGAAACGGCATTGGACACGACACTGCATGCAGCGGATACAGTTGTCGGTTTGCAGCATCTCCTCGTCGAAGGCGGACGGGCAGTGAGAGCGGCAGTCGCCGCAGTCCTTGCAGATCCTTCCGGGAAGCCTGCGGAAGAGAGAGAAGCGGCCGAGAAGCCCGAGGAGTGTGCCCAGAGGGCAGATGTTCCTGCACCAGTTCCTCCTTTCAAACCTTTCAAGGGCGAGGATGAAAAGAAAGACGGCGAGGGAGAGGAAGGCGAGGGGATAGAAGGTTTCGCGAAAAGGCAGGACATAGTCCCTGAGGAAATCATAGAGAAAAGCGACAGTATCCCGTTCTTCCCCGGCAACCTGATAGAGGCCCGACCAGCCTGCCCTGGCTACATAACCGACGAGGGGATAGAAGAAGAGAGTGAGTGCCCTGATGAGGATCGCGATGGGGTCGAGGACGCCGGACAGGTTCACGGAAAAGAGGGCCGTCGCCAGAAGCGTGAAGAGAAGGTAGTATTTGAATGAGCTCTTCAGAAAACGGATGGGGGAGCTTTTCGGTATCCTGTGCGTGACGAGATCGATCACGGTCCCGAGGGGGCATATCCAACCGCAGAAGAACCTACCCAGAAGGAGTGTGCAGACCGCCATGATGAGCGCCGGCAGAAGAAGGAACGTAAAGCCCTTGACGGCCAGGACATAGCTTGCGAGCACGAGGGGGTTGGCCCTGAAGAAGCTGTTGACGGCGACAGTTATCTCATCCTTTCCCCGATAGTCGGTGATGATGAAAAGGAACAGGAAGAGGCCGAGGAAGAGGAGTTGGGAGACGCGGGAGGCGGGAAGTTTCATAGAAACGGTTTTAAGTTTTAGGTTTTAAGTTTTAAGTTAAAGACCTTATCTACGTATCTCGTAAACATCTGCATGGCTTTAAACATCATACAGTTGGCCTATGAAAAGTCTTAGGTTCTGAGCAGAGACCGGGGAAGAGTGTTTCCGACAACGGGATAGACATTCTCGTCTCCTTACGTCTTTCACTTAAAACTTAAAACTTAAAACCTAAAACTTGTCTCACTTAAAACCTAAAACTTAAAACCTTCATCTTCTTCACATCCATCTCTCCAAGCCCGCGCTTGTACGCCGTGACCGTCGTGGGGATGTCCTGGGGTTTCATTCCGAAGAGGGTGGTGGCATAAGCGTCGGCGGCCACGATGTCCCGCGAGGCGATCACGGTGTTCAGGACCTTCACATCCTTGAGACTGCCTCCCTGGGGGCCGTGGTCGGTGAGGACCCTCGTGGCGTCGATGATGACGAGATGGCTTTTCACGACGCTGCTCACGTCGCAAAGGGCGTCCTCTATTCCTCGGTGAATGTATCCCCTGTTGTCGGCCATTATCCCCATCATGTTCTTGAGGCCCAGGGTGAGCCCCGTCAGGCTGTGGTGCTTGGCGATGGGCACATTGATGAAGACGTCGGCGTTAAGGGCGTCATCGTAGAGGGGCCACTCCTTCAGGAAACGCCCGTTGAGCGCGGTCTTCCTGAAACGGTCGTTCTCGACGAACCGGACATCGACGTTCTTCATGCCCTTCAAGGCTGCCGGGATGCCGCAGTTCTCGTAGGAACGGCGCGCGTCGTTGCAGGTGTGGTCGAAGACCTTCACCCTCCTGGCGCCTGAAGCAAGGCATTCTTCAACGATGGTCTTCACCACGAGCGGGTGCGTGGTCGCGGCATATTCGGGTTTTCTGTCCCAGCCCATGTTCGGTTTGACGACGACGGTGCTTCCCGCTTTCACGAAAGCCTTCATGCCGCCGAGGGCGGCTATCGTTTTTAGAGTGGCCGCGGCATAGTCGGTGCCCTGCGCGACGGCTACGACAGGCGGGGCCGCCTGTCCGAACAGCCTCCCGGGGACCTGGCTCACAACGAGCGACGACAGGCCAAGCTTCAGGAAATCTCTCCTTTTCATGGGTGTCTCCCCTGACGCCGTCTATATGGCGTCCTTGTTGCTCCTGTCGATGGCGCGGTCTATCTCCTCCCTCAACGGGACCGGGAGGCCCTTTATGTCCACGCTCAGAAAGCCGCGAACAATGGTGGATGTTGCCTCTTCCTCCGTTATTCCCCGCGACATGAGATAGTTTATCTCTTCCTGGGCAACCTTTCCGACGGCGGCCTCGTGGGACATATCGACGCCCTCGACGTGGCCTTCGAGCTGTGGTATCGAATCGATGATGCCGCCTTTCAACAAGAGTCCCTTGCACTCCAGGTGGGCCTTGATATCGGGGGCCTCCCCGATGAGGTGACCGCGGTTGATGATGTGCGCGCCGTTGCTGATGGACCTTTGCACTATCTCGGCGCGGCATCCCCTGTTTTTCAGATAGGTCCTTCCCCCTATGTCGAGATACGAGCCCGGTGTCCCGACGATGACGCTGTAGAACAAGGCCGTGGCGTCGTCACCGACGAGGTGGGTCGTGGGGTACATCTGGATGGACCGCACGGGTTTCATGCAGATATAGTTGTTGATGAACACGCCGCCTTCCTCGACGCGGGCGACGGAGCGGGGACGGACGCTCATCTCCTCGGCCCAGTTGTGGATCATCGTGAAGCTCAGTTTGGCACCTTTCTTGATGAAGAACTCCGATATTCCCACGTGCACGCCGCGCTTCATGTGGGGCGATGTCGCGCAGCCCGTGATGATGTGCAGCTCCGATCCCTCCTCGGCGATGATGAGGTTGTGAACGTTCTGCTGGAGGTTCTCCTTGTCGAGGTAGAGACACGCCTGGATGGGATAGATGCTCTTGCTGCCGGGCAGGGCCCTGATAACGTATCCGTCGTGAAGGTCGAGGAAGGCCGATGCCGTATACTTGTCCTGGTCCACGGGAACGAGCTTCCAGAAGTACTCCCTGACCCAGTCGTGTTTCTTCAATGCCTCCGTCACGGGCATCACCTCGATGCCCTCCTCATTGCTGTGGCAATGGACGACAGTGGTGTCCTTCTGGAAATACGTTCCGCCCCTTTCGGTGTCCGTCACGTCGAGTCCCGACATTATGAGGCGCTGCTGTTCCTCCTGCGGGATGGAACAGATCTCCTCCTCGGCGAGGTACTTGTGGGGGACGAAGGACCTGTCGAAGGAATCGAGGTCGACATCGTCGCCAAAGGTCGCTTTCCTGTCGATGGCCTGGCGCGCCTTCTGTTCAAGCTCCTTTAGATCGTACATTTCACACACTCCTCATAGCCTAATCGTCCGATGCACTGGAATATCTCGCGGGGATTACCCGCACAGGCCAGGACTCCGTTGTAGAGGACCTGGCCCTTGTCCGCCGGGACGTAATCGAGGATATAGCCCGTATGGGTGATGATGAGCCCCATCTTTGTCCTTTCGCTTCGCTGCTGAACAAAGGGTTTCGCGTTGTTCGCGCTCCTTGGGGTTTCCTTCTCCAGGATCCGGGCGATCGTTGTGCCGATGAGGGCCATGTTCTCGATGTCCACGCCTGACTCAGGCTCGTCGAAGAGCATGAGGTCGGGATTCTGGGCCGTGAGCTGCAGGAGCTCCGAGCGCTTGATCTCCCCTCCGGAGAAACCGGCATTGACATCCCTGTCGAGGAAGTCCTCAAAGTTGAGGGACCGCGCCATCTCCCCGGCATCCACCTTTCGTTTGGCGCAGATGTCTATCATCTGTCTCGTCTTGAGGCCGTTTATGGTGGGAGGCCGCTGGTAGGACATGCCGATCCCGAGGGCGGCCCGCTCGTTGAGGGGGGCGTGGGTTATGTCCGTTCCCTTGAAGGTTATCTTCCCTTTCTTGACGATGTACTGCGGATAACCCATGATGGTCATGAGGAGGGACGTTTTACCCGATCCGTTGGGACCGAACAGGACGTGTGTCTCCCCGGGCTTGATCTCAAGGTCGATGTCCTTGAGAAGGGTCTTTCCCGCCAGTTCCACCTGAAGATCTTCTATGATCAACATGGCATTCTCCTTTTTAAGGGCTCTCGAATATTACTGAATGTAATTATCCCGTTCTGTTTGTCAAGGGTCAGGGCTATACTTACGGTATGGATGTATTTCAGGAAATGGACAGGCGGGACGTGATGCGTTTCATCACCGTTCTATTCGTGTCTTTCCTCGTTCCCCATTCATCGCGGGCGAAGGAGATAAGGGGGCTCCTCGACAACGAGGACCGGGAGGGCTTTTACATCCGGTTCATAAAACCCATCCGGCCCGTTGACCCCGCGACGTGGACCCTGAAGGTGGGAGGGCTCTGCGAGAGACCGCGGACCCTCAGTCTTGCTGACATCAAGGGGCTTCCGAAGGCGACCCAGGTATCGCGCATGAAATGCGTCGAATCGTGGTCGAGCAAGGCGAAATGGGGAGGGTTCAGACCGAAGGCCCTCTTTGACCTGGTACGGCCTGCCTCTCAGGCGAAGCATCTCTATTTCTATTCGGCGGATGACTACTATGAGTACATCTCCCTCGAAGAACTCCTGAAGCCCCGGGTCATCTTTGCCTACGAGATGAATGACGGTCCCCTGCCGCCCGAGTACGGGGGGCCTCTCCGTCTCCTCATGCCTTCGAAGTACGGCTACAAGAGCGTCAAGACGATCCTGAGGCTCGAGTTCCTCGAGAAGGGCGGCACGGGATACTGGTCGAAGTATGGCTACTCCAAGGACGCCACCATAGAACCCGGCACGGACCACGCCCTCGACCTCAAAGAGTACAGGCGGATCACGAAGCCGGGAGAGCCAGACTACTGAAAAGACAGATAATTCGGGGTCATGGGAAAAGAAAGAACAGGTTATGAATCATAGGGAAGACCAGAGAAACGCAGTGACCAATGACCGATCTTTTTTGCTTTTCCTATCACCCATAACCCATGACCTATCACCCCTTGCTATATCTTTGCCAGTCTTTTAAAGGTGTCCAGTTTTTCCCTGTCGCCCATCTTTGCCTTGTCTATGCAGGTCTTGAGGAAGTCGATGGAATGTTCGTAGGTGGGTTTGTCGACGGGGAAGGGGTATCCGTCCTTCCCGCCGTGGGCGAAGCTGAAACGGGCCGGGTCCGCGAAGCTCGGGGGAGCGCCGTAGACGAGCTCCGATACGAGCGCGAGGGCGCCGACGGTCCGCGGGCCGACGCCGCGTATCTCCAGGAGGTCCCGGAAGGAGTGCGGATGCGCCTCGTGGATGGCGTTGAAGGCCTTCAAGAGTCGTCCCGTGTTCACGTCCTCGGCGGATATGTAGTGGCGTTTCGGCATGGAAAGGGCGATATCCTTCCACGTCGACGCCATTCTATCGGGGTCTTCCGAGGCGAAGTCGACGACGGCATCCCTCGCATCACCGCTCCGGCCGGCGACGAAGTTGAGGACTTCCTGCGTGTGGTCACAGGTTATCCCCGTGTGGGGGTCGGACATGACATCGAGGCCGTCCCGGGAGAGCCACTGGTAACGCCGGGCGTCCTTCCTTTCGGCCGACATCCCCTGCTGGATGATGCCCCAGGAACCGTCGGGGGTGAAGATGAACGTGTGGTGGTAGAGGCCGTACCCGTCCTGGACGGCCGTGTTGTCTATCTTGGCGCAGAGCCTGCTCATCGCAACCATTCCGGAGACATCGACGCCCCATCTCTCGCCGTAGGCCTTGATATCGTCAGGTGTTCGGATGGCCCGTTTGGCCTTGCCGCCGCATATGGCGAGCGGCACGTCATCACCGAGCAGGGTCAGCCCTTCCTTCAAGGCCCCGCACAATGTCGTCGTCAACCCGCTCGAGTGCCAGTCGAAACCGACGGCGCATCCCAACGCCTGGAACCACAACGGGTCCGCAAGCCGGGTGAGAAGCTCGCGGGTGCCGTATTCCATGACGACGACCTCGATAAGGGCCCCGCAGAGCCGCTTCATCCTGTCGAAGAGCCACGCCGGGGCGCGGCCTGTGTGGAGGGGGAGGGATGTGACGGAGCGTTTCATGGGGAAAGGGCGGCTTCGGTGTGATGGGACCTATAGGAAAGATGGGACCTATAGGACATATTGGACGAATAGGACGCGTGGGACCTGCAGGACGTGTTTTCAGGGATCATCCGGTGGGTCCTTCCTGAGGGGGGGTTGCTGCACTTCTGTTCTTTTTCAGGAATTCTTCGGCGAATTGCAGGGCCTCTTCGCGGGTTTGTATTTCGCCTGATACCTGTCTGTCGCGGACGGTGTCGAGGCAGTTGCCGAGAAAGGGCCCCTCGTGAAAGCCCATGGCCAGGAGGTCCTTGCCGGACAGGAGCCTCGGGAGGGGTTTCTTTTTCGATTCATGCCATGCCGCCAGGATGGAATCACAGTTCTGAACGACCTGGCGTGTTGAGGTGTTCTCTTCTCCCCCGGAACTTCCGTACATGTCACAGAGCGTGAGGGCGATGAGCTCCGGGGTGAGGTCGCCGAGCCTGTAAATGAGGCGTCTTATTGCCTTTTCCGTAGCCTCGGCGGAGCTGATGAGAAAGATGCGCATATGGTGTTCTATCAGGATTGATATCCGTTTCATCTCATGGGTGCTGAAACGCAGCCTTTCCATGATGGCCGACGCTATCTCCTGTGACCGGCGCTCGTGGTTGAAAAAGTGGACGAGGCCCCTGGCCTCGTCATAGGAATAGGTGTGGGCCTTTCCCAGGTCGTGAAAGAGCAGAGCGTACCCCACGTCTTTCGCTGCGGCCTTGTCGGTCAGGTAACGGCCGCCGCGGGTATGGAGGAATGAGAATCCGAGAAGGGTATGGCCGAAGGTCTCGAGGGAAAAGTTCCTTTCCACGTCCATGACGCGCAGCGCCTCGAGCTCGGGAACGATCTCGAAGATGAGCCCCGTTCTCGTGAGCATCTCCATGCCGCGATGGACGCCCTCGGAGACCATGATAAGGTCGAGTTCGTACTTGATCCTCTCCGGCGCGGTCTGTCCGATGAGATGCCGCGAAGAGGTCATTGTCTCGATGAGCTCGGGATCAAGGTCGAACCCCCTGAGAGCGGCGAAGTGCCGGGCGGCCTTGAGCATCCTCAAAGGGTCGCTGGGGATGGTTTCACGGCCGGGGTAGCGGATAAGCCCCCTTTCGATATCGTGGAGGCCGTAAAGGGGGTCGATGACCCGGTCCCGCCGGATATCGAAGGCGACGGCGTTCATCGTGAAATCCCGTCGCCGGAGGTCTTTCTCGATGCTTCCCTCGAGGATGGTTATGTCAAGGACGATCTCCCCGGAGACAAGCCGGTGTGTCTGAATGGGCTTTTTTCCGAGAAGGAAGGACCGCCTGCCGAAGACCTCCTCGAGGCGCGCGAGGTCGGAGGCTTCGGAGAGAGCGAGGTCCCAGTCCCGCGGCTGTCTGCCGAGGGCGATCTCCCGTATGGCCCCTCCCACGAGAAAGACCTCTCCCCTGAAGGGACATGCGGCCAGCCTGCCTGCAACGTCACCGCCGGTGATGGAACGGGCGAGCTCCTGCGGAGAGATCCCCAACCACTAGACCTTGTCGGCGAAATCCACGAGTCCCCGGGTGATCCTCTTCAGGGAATCGGTGATGTCAAGGTACAGGTAGGATGCCTGGGGCATGCATATCCCCGTGATGAGCCTGTTCTGGTGGACCTGGGCCAGCTCTTCGATCATTTTGAACATCTTCTCCATATGCTGTTTGATCGCCTGGTGAAGGCCGGGATTAGTCGTCTGCACGTAGTCCTTCGTGTCGCGGAACTGCTCCTGCATGAGGCCATACAGGTCGCGGATCTCGGAAAGCGCCTTTTCGCTGAAAAGGATGTTGTGAGCGACCTTCGCCTCCATTTTGTACATGAGGTTCTCGATGGCCAGGGCAATGGTCTGAAGCGCGGGAAGCAGCCGGACGTATTTTTTGTCCGCCTCGCTCTTTTCCTTTTCCCCGATCACTTTTTCGACGTAGGGAACGCGCGAGATGAGCAGGTCCCCGAACTTTTTTTCGCATTCCTGTATGAGCCCGGCCTGCTGGGAAAAGAACCCTTTCTTCAGGTCCTCAAGAATGGGGGTTGCCGTCTCGAAAATATCAAGGAAACGCTTCTTCAGTTCTTTGTCTTCCATCGCTCCTCCATTTCCATGAGATCTTTTCCGTATCTTATAACACAGAAGGGCGCACCTGTCAGCCCTGAAGAGTAAAAAGAAACCGCTGCCGGCGGTCGGGACCGGCGACACCTTTCGCGAAAAACCCCTGCGTGTGCTGCCTGTCTACGTCAGGAGGTAGATGACGTCATGTTCGCGCACCCTTTCCTTGACCTTGATCCCCACATCGGTGCCCGCGCTGACTGTCTGAACGTTCTCATGCTCCACCTGCATCGACTCGATCTCCTCTTCGAGGTCCGTGGAATGGCCCTTTATCCTGATACGGTCACCGACCTTCAACTCCCCTTCGGTGATCCTGATGGCCGCAACCCCGATCTTGGCAAAATACCTGACAACCACACCGATGGCCTTTTCTTCCATGCGACCCTCCCTGTGACCTTTTTCTTTCATCCTACCATGTGGATAAGAATAATTGAACAGTGATAATGCATTATTCCTGAAGCGGGTGGAAAAGAGGCTCGATTCCTGCTACAATATACGGCTTTTAAGGACGTTGCGCATGGATTCCTATGACATCATCGTAGTGGGGGCGGGTCATGCCGGGTGCGAGGCGGCGCTTGCCGCGGTGCGCATGGGAGCGCGGACCCTTCTTCTGACCATCAACCTCGATCATATCGCCTACATGTCCTGCAACCCGGCCGTCGGCGGTCTCGGCAAGGGACATCTCGTCAGGGAGATCGATGCCCTCGACGGAGAAATGGGTGTCAATACCGATGCCGCCGGCATCCAGTTCAAGGTCCTCAACATGAAGAAGGGCCCCGCGGTCCGCGCGACGAGGATACAGACGGACATGGCCTTCTACGCCCGGAGGATGAAGAGGAGGCTCGAGGAGACCGAGGGCCTTTCTCTGCGCCAGGGTGTGGTCCACAGGGTGCTCATCGAGGAGGGCGCGGCCGCCGGAGTGGAAACGATGCTCGGGGAACGCCTGCACGCACCGGCGGTCATTCTGACGACGGGGACCTTCCTCGGGGGGCTCATCCATGTCGGACTCGAGCATTTCGAGGGGGGAAGACTGGGGGACATGCCCTCTGCCGGCCTGTCGGACAACCTGCGGGAGCTCGGTTTTCAGCTCGGCAGATTGAAGACGGGCACCTGTCCGAGGCTCGACGGCAGGACGATCGATCTTTCCAGGATGGCCGCGCAGCCGAGTGACGACCCGCCCGTTCCTTTCTCCTTCATGACCGGGGAGGTGAAGAACAGGCTTGTTCCCTGTTACCTCACGTACACGAACGAGAGGACGCACGAGGTCATTCGAACGGGTTTCGACCGTTCTCCCCTTTTCACGGGTGTCATCAAGGGCACGGGGGTCAGGTATTGTCCGTCCATAGAGGACAAGATAGTGAGGTTCAGCGACCGGTCGAGACACCGCGTCTTCATCGAACCCCAGGGCCTCGACACGGTGGAGTATTACCCCAATGGTCTTAACACGAGTCTTCCCCTCGATATCCAGGTGGAGATGTTAAGGACGATTGACGGCCTCGAAGAGGTGCGGATAACCCGGCCGGGCTACGGGATAGAGTACGATTTTGCCTATCCCACCCAGCTCTATCCGACACTGGAGACGAAGCTCGTGCCGAACCTGTACTTCGCGGGCCAGATAAACGGGACCACGGGCTACGAAGAGGCCGCCGCGCAGGGGCTCATGGCGGGGATCAATGCCGTCCTCAAGCTGCGCGGGGAGGGGGATTTCGTGCTCGCCCGGCATGAGGCGTATATCGGTGTCCTCATAGATGACCTTGTGACGAAAGGCGTCGACGAACCTTACCGCATGTTCACGTCCCGGGCGGAGCACCGCCTCCTGCTGAGGGAAGACAACGCGGACCTGAGACTGACGGAGAAGGGCCATGCCATCGGTGTGGTGGGTGACAGGCGCTGCGCGCGGGTACTGGAGAAGAAGAGGAAGATCGGGGAGGCCCTCTCGCTTCTTCGGAGTGTCAGGCTCCGGCCGACGAGGGAGACACAGAGGCTGCTCGCAGTCAACGGGATAGAGGCCATCACGAACCCGTTGACCCTCGATGATCTTCTCAGGAGGCCGGATGTCTCCTTCGACAAGCTGAAGGGCATTGATGATCGATTGCGGGACATCGACGACGGTATCGCCTGTCAGGTGGAGGTTGAGGTGAAATACCGCGGCTACACCGAGCGGCAACTCGAACTCGTCGCCAGGACAAGCAAGCTCGACGACAAAAGGATACCGGGAGATCTGGATTACACCGGGGTATCGGGGCTTTCGCGCGAGGTGGTCGAACGTTTTCGGAAGGTCAGGCCATCGACGCTCGGTCAGGCGTCGCGGATCCCGGGGGTTACCCCTGCTTCCATCACCGCGCTGCTTGTCCATTTTAAGAAGAAGGGAATACCATGACGGGAGAAGAGGGCAGGGCAATATACAACGAAAAGATCGAGGGATGGCTCCGCGACCTCGACGTCGATACCTTCGGGATCGCCGATATGTCCCGCTACAGCGAAGAGATAACGGGCATCGGGGACCTCACCGCGGGGGAGTTACCATTCGCCGTCTCTTTTGGCATTGTACTCTCGGTAGGGGTGCTCGGCACCCTGAAGGACGGTCCGACCCAGTTGTACCTCCACCACTACCGCCAGCTCAACTACAGGCTAGACATGATCGGATATTTTCTTGGCAGATCGATAGAAAGGGAAGGGTTCAGAGCAATACCCTTCGCCGCATCCCAGGTGGTGGACTGGCAGCGCCAGAGGGGTCACATCAACCACAAGAAAGTGGGGGTCATGGCGGGTCTCGGATGGATAGGCCGCAACAACCTGCTCGTTCATCCGCTGTTCGGGTCGCAGGTCAGGTACAACACGGTCCTCACCGACATGCCCCTCGAGGCGAACCGCGAGCTGGGTCGTGACTGCGCAAGCTGCACGGCGTGCATCGCGGCATGTCCCGCGGGGGCCATCAGGACGGAGAGCTCGGAATTCGACCACCACGGGTGCTATGAGATGCTCGGCAGGTTCAGAAAGGAGCGCAACATCGGCCATCACATATGCGGTGTCTGCGTCAAGGTTTGCGGAGGGAAACGATGAGGGCCTTCGTGGCACTCGAGGATGGGACGGTCTTCGAAGGAAGGGGTTTCGGCCTCGAGGGAGAGAAAGAGGGGGAGATCGTCTTCAACACGAGCATGACCGGATACCAGGAGATCATGACCGATCCCTCCTACAAGGGACAGATCGTCACGATGACCTACCCGCTGATCGGCAACTACGGTGTCAACGATGACGATGTCGAATCCGGCGGGCCCAAGGTGGAAGGCTTCATCGCGCGGGAGTTCTCCCGGATAACGAGCAACTGGAGGGCGACGGGCGACCTGGGCGATTATTTCCGCAGGCACAACATCATCGCGGTGGAGGAGATAGACACGAGGGCGCTCACCCGCCACCTCAGGGTGCGGGGCGTCATGAGGGGTGTCATTTCCACCACGGACCATGACCGCGAGAGCCTTGTGAAAAAGGCGCGGGGTTCCCGGGGGATCGTGGGCGTTGACCTCGTGAGCGACGTGACCTGTGAAGCGCCCTATGAGTTTGAAGGCGGGTCCGGGGGTGGTCCGGGCGTGGACGTGCTCCACTGCGTTGTCATGGATTTCGGCGTCAAGAGGAACATCCTGAGGATCCTCGGTCAGAAAGGCTGCCGCGTCACCGTTGTGCCGGCAAAGACGAAGGCGGAGGATATCATGGCCATGAGGCCCGATGGGGTCCTTCTTTCCAACGGACCGGGAGACCCCGAGGCGGTTCCCTACGCCATCAGGGAGATAGAAAGGTTGATCGGCCGGGTCCCCATATTCGGCATCTGCCTGGGTCAGCAGCTCCTGGGCCTTGCCCTCGGCGGCAGGACGTACAAACTCAAGTTCGGCCACCGCGGCGCCAACCAGCCCATCAGGGAGACGGCCACGGGCAAGGTGTACATAACCTCGGAGAACCACGGGTTCGCCGTTGACGTCGATTCCATCGGGGGACAGGCCGTCCGGGTGACCCACGTCAACCTCAATGACGGCACCGCCGAGGGCATCGAGCACGAGACGTACCCCGTCTTTTCGGTCCAGTACCATCCCGAGGCGTCGCCCGGTCCCCATGACTCCTACGGTCTTTTCGAGAAATTCCGGAACATGATGCGGAACTCCAGGAAGGAAGGCGATGCCTAAAAGGACGGACATCAGGAGCGTTCTCATCATCGGGTCGGGACCCATCGTCATAGGTCAGGCCTGCGAGTTCGACTATTCGGGGAGCCAGGCCTGCAAGGCCATCCGCGAAGAGGGATACAGGGTCATCCTCGTCAACTCCAATCCCGCGACGATCATGACGGACCCCGACATGGCGGACAGGGTCTACGTGGAGCCCCTCATACCCGAGGTCATGGAAGAGATCATAAGGACGGAAAGGCCCGACGTCATCCTTCCCACCCTTGGCGGGCAGACGGGCCTCAACCTGGCGACGATCCTGGCGGAGCGGGGCATACTCGAGAAGTACGGCGTCGAGCTCATCGGGGCTGACTACCGGGCCATCAAGAAGGCGGAGGACAGGGAGGAGTTCAAGGCGGCCATCGAGAAGATAGGCCTCGAGGTCCCGAAGAGCGGACTCGCCCACACCATGGAAGAGGCGCGCGCCGTCGCGCGCGGGATAGGCTTTCCCCTCATCATTCGCCCCAGCTATACGCTGGGCGGCACCGGGGCGTCCGTCGCCTACAACGTGGAGGAGTTCGAGGCCCTCGCCATGAGGGGCCTAGAGAGTTCCCTGATCACGGAGATACTCATCGAGGAATCCGTCATCGGCTGGAAGGAGTTCGAACTCGAGGTGATGCGCGACCGGAACGACAACGTGGTCATCATCTGCTCCATCGAGAACCTCGATCCCATGGGCATCCACACGGGGGACTCCATCACTGTCGCCCCCGCCCAGACGCTCACCGACAGGGAATACCAGGTGATGCGCGACGCTTCGATCAGTATCATCCGCGAGATCGGTGTGGAAACGGGCGGTTCCAACATCCAGTTCGCCGTGAACCCCGCCGACGGCAGGATGGTCGTTATCGAGATGAACCCCAGGGTGTCGAGAAGCTCGGCGCTCGCCTCGAAGGCCACGGGTTTCCCCATCGCCAAGATCGCGGCGAAGCTCGCCATCGGGTACACCCTCGACGAGATCCCCAACGACATCACGAAACAGACCCCGGCCTCCTTCGAGCCCACGATAGATTATTGCGTCGTCAAGATACCGCGGTTCACCTTCGAGAAGTTCCGGGGCGCCGACGAGACACTCACGGTGTCGATGAAGTCCGTCGGCGAGGCCATGTCCATAGGAAGGACCTTCAAGGAGGCCTTCCAGAAGGGCTTGAGGTCCCTGGAGGTCGGCAGGTCGGGCCTCGTTCACGACCGGCTTGCCGGCAAGGATGACCTCGATCACGTGAGGCAGAAGCTCATCACGCCCAACGCCGAGAGGGTCTTTTACGTGAGGCATGCCCTGCGCCTCGGCATGAGTATCGGGGAGATCCACGCCATCTCCCATATCGATCCCTGGTTCCTCAAGAACATCGAGGAGATCGTCCTGTTCGAAAAGGAGCTGGAGGCCCTGAAAGGCAAAGGCCACGGGGACATACCGGCGGAGCTGCTCAGAAGGGCGAAGAGACTCGGTTTCTCCGACAGGCAGATCGGTGAGATCACGGGCATCGGGGAGGACGGGACACGGTTGCTCAGGGAAAAGATGGGGCTGAAAAGCGTCTTCAAGCTTGTCGACACCTGTGCCGCCGAATTCGAGGCCTACACCCCCTACTTCTACTCCACGTACGAGGAAGAGGACGAATCACGCGTCTCCGACAGGAAGAAGATCATGATCCTGGGAGGCGGCCCCAACAGGATAGGGCAGGGGATAGAGTTCGACTACTGCTGCGTCCACGCTGCCTTCGCCCTCGAGGAGCTGGGCTACGAGACGATCATGGTCAATTCCAACCCCGAGACGGTGAGCACCGATTACGACACCTCGGACAAGTTGTACTTCGAGCCCCTGACGTTTGAGAACGTCCTCGACATAGCGCGGAGCGAACGCCCCGACGGGGTCATCGTGCAGTTTGGCGGCCAGACGCCTCTCAACCTGGCGACGGCCCTCAAAGAGGCTGGTGTTCCGATCATCGGCACCACGCCGGAGAGCATCGATATCGCCGAGGACAGGGACAAGTTCAAGGAGCTTCTTAAGGACCTCACGCTCACCCAGCCCGACAACGGCATCGCGACCTCCTTCGAAGAAGCGCGGAAGATAGCGGCGTCGATCGGGTTTCCCGTCGTGGTGAGGCCGTCCTACGTGCTCGGGGGACGGGCCATGGAGATCGTCTACAATGATGAGGACCTGGCGTCTTTCATGGTCAAGGCCGCGGAGGCCTCTCCCGAGAAGCCCATCCTCATAGACAAGTTCCTCGAGGACGCCATCGAGATCGACGTCGATGCCGTGGCCGACGGGGTGCGCTGCGTGGTGGCGGGGATCATGGAGCACATCGAGGAGGCGGGCATCCATTCCGGGGACAGCGCGTCGGCGCTGCCTCCATACTCGCTCAACGACGATGTCATAGAGAGGATACGGACCTGCACGTACAAACTGGCCGGCGCGCTCAATGTTGTGGGTCTCATGAACATCCAGTATGCCGTCAAGGATGATGTGATCTATGTCCTCGAGGTGAACCCCCGGGCGAGCCGGACCGTGCCCTTCGTGAGCAAGGCGACGGGTGTCCAGTGGGCGAAGGTGGCGGCGAAGCTCATGGCAGGCAAGACGCTGAACGACCTCGGTATCGAGAAAGAGGTGGTCCCGGGACACATCGCGGTGAAGGAGTCCGTTTTTCCCTTCAACAAGTTTGCCGGTGTCGACACCATCCTGGGGCCGGAGATGAAATCCACGGGAGAGGTGATGGGCATCGATTCCACCTTCGGGTCGGCCTTCTGGAAGTCCCAGCTGGCTGCCGGTCAGGACCTTCCTTCCCGGGGGAATGTGTTCCTCAGCGTCAAGAACAGGGACAAGCGGAACGTCATCTTCATCGCCAAGAAGCTTTCCGACCTGGGTTTCACGATATACGCGACGAAGGGGACGGGGAAGGCCCTCGCCAGCAACGGGATCGACGTTACATTCGTCAACAAGGTTTCCGAGGGAAGGCCCCACGTTGTCGACATGATAAAGAACGGGGGCATTCAATTCATAATCAACACGCCGAGCGGAAGGAACCCCAAGATGGACGAGGTGGCCATCCGCTCCGGGGCGGTCCAGTACAAGATACCCTACACGACAACGCTATCGGGCGCCCAGGCCGTCGTCAACGCCATAGAAGTGATGAAAAAGGGAACCCTGAAAGTAAGAGCCCTGCAGGACTACTACTGAGAGAAACAGTTTCAGGTTTCAAGTTCCACGTTTCAGGGAAAATCGATGAATCGCGGGCCAACATAATCTGAACTGATCGGTAATTGTGTGCCCTAGTCACCAATTGTGTTGACAACCGGACTCTTTCCACGGTCTTTCTTCTGAAACCTGAAACCTGAAACCTGAAACCTGAAACCTGAAACCTGAAACCTGAAACCTGAAACCTGAAACCTGAAACCTGAAACCTGAAACTGTCTTTACTTGACGTCTTTTATCTTTCTTTTGATGATCTTTCCCTTGTCTTTCGGGAAATCGGCCCTTATGTAAACGGTCTTCGGGAACACCTGGTCCACGGTCCCTTCCATGGTTTTCTTCGCGAATGTGAACGATACCCTGTCGCCCTTCGTCATGCCGCTCCTCCTGTCGATGTTGTGCTTGCGGTTTCCGTTTTCGTTTCCGTCTTCGTCTCCGTTGCCGTTGCCGGCTCGGGGGTGCTTTCCGTCTTCTCGACGTGCTTGTTGCCGTTCTTGCCGCCGCCGACGGTGTCGACCGGCTTCTTGTAGTCCGTGACATACCATCCCGTGCCTTTGAGGTGGAACGCGCAGTTAGAGATCAGCTTCGTGAGCGTTCCCTTGCATATCTTGCACTCAGTGAGCGGCTCGTCGCTTATTTTCTGGAATACCTCGAATATCTTCCCGCATCCCGTACACTGATATTCATAGATAGGCATGGTGTTCCTCCAACGCAAAAAAAGTGTCTAAGTGTCAGTAATATAACGCCTTAGGCCTGTCGCGTCAAGTTATTATTGTGAACGATGTGCCCGCCGTCACGACGAAATGGGGTGGTTCCCGTTCCCGTGGGCCCTGGCGCGAGACCCCTTGACAGGTCGGAGAGCCATCACATACAATCAAGTGATGCGTGTCAAGATCCTCGGCTGCTCAGGCAACCTCGTCGGCAAGTACAGGACCACATCTTTCCTGCTCGACGATTCCTTCCTGCTCGACGCGGGGACAGTGACAGAGGCCATAGGCCGAAAAGGCCTACGGAAGATCAGGCATATTCTCATATCCCACACGCACATGGATCACGTGAAGGGCCTCTTCCCCCTGGTGGACGAGCTTGTCATGATGGGAGACTACAGCGTGGAGCTTGTCAGCGTCGCCCCCGTCCTCGACATCATCACCAACAATCTTCTCAACAACCTGATCTGGCCCGACTTCACGGTCATCCCCTCGGTTTCGAACGCTGTCATCCGGCTCAAGGAGGTTCCCCTTGAACGACCGACCATTCTTGACCGGATAAGCATCACACCGGTGCTCATGACCCATACGGTCTACACGGTGGGTTTCGTGATCAGGCAGGACGACGGGCAGGGTTTCATGTTCACCGCGGACACGGGCCCGACGAAAAGGTTCTGGGAGGTTGCGGAAGGCGAGAAGGACATCCGCTTTATCATCGCTGACGTGTCTTTCCCGAACCGTCTCGCCGACCTTGCCACCCTGTCGGGACATATGACCCCCGCCATGCTCATGGAAAAGATGGACGCCCATGGCCTTGGCGACAGGCTGTTCTACGTTTCCCATATGAAACCGGTCTTTGCTCGTGAGATAGTCGCCGAATTCGAACGTTCGGGCAGGAAGAACATCCGTTTTCTGAAGCAGTCGGAAATACTGGCCCTGTGATCTTTTCATCTGTCCGCCTCGTACCGCAACTTTCTCTTGTAAAGCCCGTTCTTATAGGTTAATAATTCTTAACATACGCATCATTCCTGTGGTACACCGGGGGTTTGGTAATGAGACGATTTCTTGCATCTTCCCTGTTGGCCATGTTTTTTCTGATCTCAGCGATCTGCCCTGTCCATGGGCAGACGTTGTTCGATCAGGGACTCACGGAGTTCAACCAGGAGAACTACGAGGAGGCCCTGCCATTCTTTCTCGAGGCGTGGTCCGCCGACAAGGGGTCGGCCCGGACGGCATATTACGTCGGCCTCACGTACAAGGCCATGGAGAAGTATCCGGAGGCCCTGCCCTACTTCAGGGAGGCCGCCTCGCTGACCCCCCGGGTCGATGAGGGGGTCGTTGAGCTCATCGATGTGCTCTACCACACGGGCAACATCGTTGAAGCGGAGAAGTGGATCGCCTTCGCGGACAAGGAAGGGATCAGCACGGCGCGCCTGCATTTTCTCAAGGGCATGGTGCTCACGAAGAGAGGAAGGCTCGACGAGGCCGTCCTGGCCTTCGAGACGGCAAAGAAACTCGATCCGAAACTGACACAGCAGGCCGAGCTCCAGATAGCCGGCATCTACACGCAGCAGGGAAAATACAAGGACGCGAAGGAGCGCTTACGGACGACCATCACCCTTGACCCCGCGAGCGACCTTGCCCTCTATGCCAGGGATTACGAGAAGATCGTCGCCGACAGGGCCGAACGGGAAAGGCCCTGGCGGTTCAGCGTCGGGATGGGGTATAAGTACGACACCAATGTTGTTACAAAGGGTGACGGCCCGATGGTGGAATCCATTTCCGGCCAGGAGGACAGCGCCCTCAATTTCGGCGCCCGCATCGGCTACACCGCCCCCTTCTCCTTCAGAACGCCCTACAGCTTCTCCGCGTACTACTCCGTGTACGCGGACAGGTATTTCGGGAAGACCTACACGCGTTCCGACGGGAGCCGGGGCAACCTGACGGAGTACAACAACATGACGAACACGCTGAGCGCCGTCCCCGGCTACGCCTTCGGCCGTTTCGCCGTGAGCCTGCCGCTCACCTATTCCTACGTCAGCCTCCAGGGGGTGAAGGGGAACAGCTTCTTCAACGAGCTCAACTGGTGGAACCAGACGCGCTATCTCGAGACGAAGTCGGTGAGCCCGACCCTTCGCTTCCTCACCACGGCCAGCAGTTTCGGCGAGGTCTTTTTCAGTTACATGCGCAAGAAGTATTTCGACACCGAGCTTCATCCCGAGGTCCCCCAGGAAGAGGAGCGCAGCGGTGAGAGGATGACGGGCGGCCTGGGGTGGACGTACACCTTCAAGGACAACAAGGCGTTCCTCACGCTGCGGTACGCCTATGCCCGGGACAACACGATAGGGCGCAACTGGGTCAACGACGAGAACCGTTTCGGTGTCGATGTCCTGTATCCCCTCATCGGACCGTTGAGGGCACAGGCCTCGGCGGAGGCGAACTACGTGAAGTATTCCTACGACAATACCTATTTCGAGCGCAAGAGACGGGACGACATCTACACCGTGTCCTGCGCGCTCTTGTACGGCATCGTCAAGAACGCGGACCTTGTCCTTCAGTACAATTATTACCGGAACCAGTCCAACATAGCCCTCTACGACTACACGAGGGAGGTGTACGGCCTGGGTGTCGAGTACCGGTTCTAGGATCCGGACGGGAGCAGTGAGGCGAATGACCCCGGTCGCGGGAGGAATGAGGTGATGACAATGAAAAGAGTGTCCCTGGCATGCGGTTTTGTCGCGCTCACGCTGTTGTTCGTTCTTACCGCCGCCGCCGCGCCCGTTGGCAAGATCACCCGCGTGGAAGGCAGGGTGGATGTTCTCAAAACGAGCCAGAGGATCGTGAAAAGCGTGTCTCTCGGCGACAGCGTCGATGTCGGCGACATATACCGCGCCAAGACGAATTCGCGGGCCGAGATCACCTTTTTCAACAAGAACACCTTGAGGATAGCTCCCGCGACGAGGGTGCAGATCAGCGAGTATTCCGATGACGGCACGAGGAGCAGCCAGATCATGAAGCTCGAGCGGGGCAGGGTCGAGGCCAGGTCCGGCGAGGAGTTCATCAAGAAGGTCTCCTCCTTCGCGGAGGGCAACAAGTTCGAGGTACACACCCCCAATGCCGTCGCCGGCATCCGGGGTTCCGGGATGGCGGTGGGTTACGCCCAGATGGTGACGGGCCTCTTCTTCTCCACGGGCAGGGGCTATTTTTACAATCCCAATTCCGTGGACAGGAAAGTGGTCAACGTGACCGCCGGTTTCGTCTCTTTCGTTGTCGGAGCCGGAGGAAGTCCCTCTCGCCCCGTTCAGGGCAACGCCTCCTATGTCGGTGGAGCAGGGGCCGCTCCCGGAGCGGGAGGCGCGGCCGGTAACGGCGGTACGGGGACGTCGGGCGGTACGGGAACCGGTCTCAACACAGACGTGGCGGGACTCACTTCTGTTGTCAGCACGGGTTACACGTTCACGCCGCCCCCCGTCATTCCCAGCGTTTTTGTGGGAAGCGTGGAGTCTTTGAGCGGGACCTACCACGATCCCCTGGAGACGGTGAGCGTATCGCTCAACAACGTCAAATTCTATGGACCAACCGCGACGGGCACACCGCAGTCCTGGAAGGCCGATTCGGTGTCGGGCAGCTATTCGTCGGTGGGAGAGGGTTCGAGCTTCCAGGGAATGGCCCTGTCAGGCGGCGGGGTGACCGCCAACCTTATCCTCACGAACGATGTCGACACCGGCAAGGATTCGGGAAGCTGGACGGCGAATATCGCGAGCGGCAACGCCCCCGAAGGCGTGGGAACCTGCAAGAGCGCCTTCACCTTCAGCGGGACCGCGTCGGGGACATGGAGCGGACAGCTCGTGGGCAACACTCATCAGGGAACGATAAGCGGTATAGCTTCCGGCGAGGCTCCCAGTGTCCTTACCCAGGAACCGGTCGCGGCCCCCAACACGGTGGTGGGAACAATTACATCTCTCTTCGGTTCCGTCGGGACCACCACCTGGATGGACGTTACGCTCCACGATGTGAAGTTTTACGGCAGCAGCGCGACGGCGAAACCCCAGATCTGGCAGGCCACTTCGGTAACCGGAAATTCTTCCGCGGGAGCTCTTCCGACATTCGTCGGTACGAATATTCCTATTCACCTTGACACTAATACGGCGGTCTTTACCATTACCAGCGCTGACGGTTCGAACTGGAAGGCGTCTGTCAGCAATGGCAACGCCCCCGGTGGTGTGGGTGGTTACACCGGCGCCGTGACGTTCTCGGGAAGCGCCAATGGAACGAACACGAGCACGACGCTGAACGGGGTTGCCTCGGGGAAGGTGCACTAACTAGCCCGTAGCGCCCGTGAAGGACGTGCCGCCCTTGAGCGCAGTCTCCAAAGGGACTGTCGTCCATTGACCGGCCCGTGCGGGATTTCAGGTAGTGATGTTCATCGCCAGATGGAGGCAACACCGTGATGAAAACACCGGTTCTGGCATTCTGGATCATTATTCTCGCTCTTTTCCTCAGTGTTCCCGTTCTCCTCAGCGCGGCGCCCGTCGGCAGGGTGACGCGGGTGGAAGGCAGGGTCGACGTCCTCAAGCCGGGACGGACGGTTGTGAACAGCGTCTCCCCGGGCGACAGCGTCGACGTCGGCGATATCTACCGGGCAAAGACGAACGGCCGGGCGGAGATCACCTTCTTCAACAAAAATGTCCTCAGGATAGCCCCGGCGACTCGCGTACAGATCAGCCGGTATTCCAGCGAGGGCAACCGCAGCAGCCAGATAATGAAGCTCGAGCGCGGCAGGGTGGAGGCCATATCGGGTGAAGAGTTCCTGAAGAAGGTCTCTTCCTTCGCTGAGGGCAACAAATTCGAGGTCCACACCCCCAACGCCGTCGCCGGCATCCGGGGTTCGGGGATGACGGTGCGCTTTGCCCAGATGGTGACGGGCCTCTTCTTCTCCACGGGCAGGGGCTACTTTTACAACCCCAATTCCGTGGACAGGAAAGTGGTCAACGTGACCGCCGGTAATATCTCCTTCATCGTCGGCAGCGGCCCACCCTCACCTCCTGTCCGGGGCAGCGTGCGATATGTGGGAGGGGAAGGCGCGCCGGGTGGCGGGCAGAGGCCAGGCGCGGGCCCCCTGTCAGGCATGGTGAGCACGGCCTCGTCAGGATCGTCCGCTTCCGTCTATGTCTTCACCCAGCAGAGGATAGACGTGCCGACGAACAACACGATAAGCACCACGCCCGTCCTCGTGGGGAGCACGGATTTTGTCTACACCGGGGGCGTGGGGCATGGTCTGACGACGGGTTTCAAGATGCAGAACGTCAAGTTCTACGGACCAAGCGCGACAGCCGTGCCCCAGACATGGTCCGTGGGAGGCAACATCACGGGCATATTCGATACCGCCTACAGCGCGGGAACCAACGTCCTGACGGGGTCGAACGCCACCTCGCTCACGATGACCCATTCCCTGTCCGCCGGGCAGTGGAACGCGTCGGTCTCGGGCAGCGCTCCGCACGGCATCGGCACGACCACGAAGGCCTTCGTCTTCGACGGAACGGCATCGGGGAAGTATAACGAGATGACCGGTGGTGTTGTCTCCGGCACCGCCTCCGGGACGGCAAAGGCTCCCTGAGGGCTCTCCCCGGTTGGTCGTTACTTCTCCTTGAACACCGTGGCTTCCTTATCCTCGCATTCGATGACCTGGCATACCGAGCCTTCGTCCAGGGAGGCCACCTCGTAGATGCGGACCGGCTCGGCCTTGCCCTTCACGGCGACAATGTCGAGGCCCCGTATGAGAAGGTGGCCGAACTTGCCGCCGGCGACGAGGTCCCGTATCTTGTCGAGCGTCGCCTCGGTGATGATGATCTCGGCTCCGTACTTGCGGGTCAGTCCCTCGACACGGGAGCCGAGGTTCACGTTGTCGCCGATGACGGTATAATCCATCTTCTTTCCCTCGGCGCCGATGTTGCCCACGAGCACCTCACCCGTGTTGAGGCCGAAACCGGCCTCGAGAGGCACGCGCCCCTGTTTCAGCCAGTTCTCCTTCAGTTCGCTGAGGCGCTGCTTCATATGGAGGGTGCACTTGATGGCCAGCTCCGCGTGGTTCGGTTGACGAAGGGGAGCTCCCCAGAAGGCGACGATCATGTCTCCCACGAACTTGTCCAGGGTGCCGTCCCAGCGGATCACGATGTTCGTCATCTCCGTGAGGTACTCGTTGAGGATGGCCACGACCTGCTCCGGCGAGTGGTGTTCGGAAAAGGTGGTAAAGCCTTTCACATCCGAAAAAAGGACGGTGACCTCGCGGCGTTCCCCGCCAAGGCGGGCGAGCTCCGGGTTCCTGATCAGCTCGTTGACGATTTTTTCCGTGACGTAGCTGGAGAACATGCTCCGTATCTGCCGCGCGTACCGTTCTTCCGTCGCGTAGCGGTAAGCGGTGGCTACAAAGTAGATGACGATCACCGCGTTGCCGGCATAGCTGATATCGATCCAGAGCCCCCACCGGAAGAAGAGGACATAACCGGCCGCGAAGAGGACGGCGATGCACAGCGCGGCGAGAGCGGCGCCCGCCACCGCCCGCATCCGCACGATGAGGAAGGTAAAGACCATCCCCATGAAGACGATGATGAGAATGTTGGTGACGCGTCCTATGAAGCGGATGTTCTGGTTCTCCAGGATCGCCCCGACCATGTTGGCGTGCTTTTCCACCCCGAACATGATGGCCGAAGCCGGGGTCACGATCTTGTCATGGATTCCGACGGCGGTGGGGCCCACAAGGACGATCCTGTCCCGCACCCATAAGGGGTCCGCCTTTCCCTCAAATACGTCGAGGGCCGGGATGACGGGAAAGGTGTTGTGGGGGCCGTAGTAGGGGATGAGCATCCTGCCGAAGGGGTCAGTGGAGATGACAGTGTTGCCCAGGGTGACGGAATCGGTCGCCTCCACGCTCATCTCCGCCGGCGAAAGCCCCTTGTAGAGGCGCGCGACCTGGAGGTCGATGGAGGGATAGAGCTGGTCCATGCAGGAGACGACGAGCACGTCCCAGCGGAGCTTTCCGTCCTGGTCGGGGAACATGTTGATATGTCCCATCGCAGCCGAGTTCTCGGAGAACCGGGTCACGGGCAAAAGGACACCTTTCGCTGTTATGGGCTTGTGCATCCTGTAAAGGTTCTCTTTCCTGACGACCATGAAGGCGTTGTCCAGGAAGGCGTCGTCGATCTCGCGGGGCGAATGTCCCTCGAAATCGAAGACGAAGGGCAGGACTACGTTCTTCCAGCGCTTCATCGATGCTGCCAGCCTGTCATCCCGAGGTGACGGCTCGCTCAAGATGAAGTCGAGCATGATGACCCGGGCTCCCATGGCGTTCAAGCCATCGACGAGTTCCGCCATCCTGTCCCTCGTCCAGGGCCATCTCCCGATGGCGTTGATGCTCTTGTCATCTATGCCGACAATGACGATCTGCGCCGGTGCGCTCGCTTTTCCCCTCAGCTGGTACCGAAGGTCGTACAGGAGCATTTCAAGGCGCTCGAAGGGTACGAACCGCACGACGGCGAGGACGACGAAAAGAATGGTTATGCCGATGCCGATGAGGTAGGTGATATGCTTTCTCTTGGGT
>JAAYAK010000111.1 GCA_012719415.1 Syntrophorhabdus sp. | reverse complement strand
GCCTCTTCGTCTGTTCTCGCTATCTGCCCCCGGGGAACGGGGACGCCGTACTCCGCAAGAAGTCTCTTGGCCTGAAATTCATGTATCTTCATCGACAAGCTCCGAGATCGCCTCGGGAAATCTGATCTTCTTCGTCTTTCGGGCCGCCCTCATCCCCGCCTGAAGAGCCTCCCTGTTGAGCTTTTCTGTCCCTTTGGGCACGCGGCCGAGGACGGCGCTTTCGACAGCCCGGGCGGAGACAATGGGGGTAAGCCGCGACAGGGCCCCCAGGGCGACGATATTCGCGACCATCTCCCTGTTCAGTTCCTCCCGTGCTATGCGCGTAAAAGGTATCCGGTAGGCCCTCGACAGAGGCACCTGCTTGACCAGTGTCGAATCGACGACAAGGATACCGTCGGGTTTGAGGTCCATGTAATACTCGTCGCAGGACCTCTGGTTCATGGCCACGAGAAGGTCTAGCTGGAGCGCCTTGGGGTAATCGATCTCTCTGTCGCTGACGACGACCTCGGCCTTGCTCGAGCCACCCCGTGCCTCGGGGCCGTAGCTCTGAGTCTGCGCCACGAACCTGCCGTCGTAGATGCCTATGGCCTCGGCGAGGATGATGCCCATGAGGATGATGCCCTGACCTCCGGAACCGCTGAGCCTGATATCGTACCGAAAGGCCACGCTATTTCCCCTCCACGCCCTTCGACCACCTCCGCACCCTTTCGTATTCATCCTGGTACGGGGGCAGGTCCCTGTCGACAAGGACACCTATCCTGAACATGTCCTTCAGGTCCTCCTCGTTCATCTGCGCGGCCTTTTCCATGGTCACCGCGTGGTCTCTCTGCCATTGCATCATCTCCACGGCGCTTCCCATCCGGTTCATGCGCCCGTACTGAGTGTGGCAATGAGATATGATCTCCACAACGGAGAACCCAACCTTCTGAAAGGCCTTCTCCATGAGGCTTTCGAGCAGCTTGGCGTGATAGACCGTCCCCCGCCCGACAAAGACGGCCCCCGCCGTCACGGCAAGCTCCGATATGCTGAAGGAGTGCTCCACGTTGGAGTAAACGCTCGTCGCCGTCTTCATGCCGTAGGGCGTCGTCGGAGAATACTGCCCGCCCGTCATGCCGTAAACGCTGTTGTTGACGATGACGGCGGTGAGATCGATGTTGCGGCGCGCCGCATGGATAAAGTGGTTGCCGCCAATGGCCACGGCGTCGCCGTCTCCCATGACGACGATCACCTTGAGGCGTGGTTTTGCCAGCTTTATCCCCGTTGCGAAGGTAAGCGCCCTGCCATGTGTTGTATGGAGGGTGTTAAAGTCCACGTATACGGGGAGCCTGCCGGTGCACCCGATGCCGGATACAAGGACGATGTCGTCCTTTTCGTAGCCCCTGTGATCGATGGCCCTGATGAGTGCCCCCAAAATGATGCCTATCCCGCAGCCGGGGCACCATACGTGGGGAAACTTCTTGTCGTGGCGCAAATAGTGGTGGATCAGCTTGGTAACGTCACCCATCAGAACACCTCCTTGATCCGGGCCATTATCTCCTGCGGCGTTATGATGGTGCCGTCCACCCTGTTGATGGTGAAGACCTTCGCTTCGCCCTTGTTCACGCGCTTCACTTCCCGTGATATCTGTCCCATGTTCATCTCAGGCACGATAACCACCTTCGCCTGCCTGAGCACCTTCTCCACGTCGGTCCTCATGAAGGGCCACAACGTGTTCAGTTTGAGCATGCCCGCCTTTATGCCCCTCTCCCGGCAGTCCGAGACGGCGCGTTTCGCGGAACGGGCGACGCATCCGTAGGCGATGATGGCAACGTCGGCATCATCGATATGGAAGTGCTCGCCCATCTGCAGGTCCGCGAAGTTCTGACTCACCTTTCTGAAAAGCCTGCGTATGAAGGGATCGACCTCATCGGGCCGGGAGGTGGGAAACCCCCGCACATCGTGGGTGAGCCCTGTCACGTGGTAGCGATACCCTTCCCCGAAATCGGCCATCGCGGGCACCCCCTGGGGCGTATCCTCGTAAGGGATATACCATTCCGGCGGCATCGTGGGTCTCACCCTGTTGAATACCTCAATGTCTTCCTCATCGGAGATCATGACCTTCTCGCGCATGTGGGCCACCACTTCATCGATGAGAAGGATCACGGGTATCCTGTATTTCTCGGAATAATTGAATGCCCTGACGGTAAGGTCGAAGCATTCGCGGACCGTCGACGGGCACAGGACGATGATGGGGTGGTCACCGTGGGTCCCCCAACGGGCCTGCATAACGTCGCTCTGCGCGGGGGATGTGGGAAGACTGGTGCTCGGCCCGCCTCTCATGGCGTTCACCACGACACAGGGCACCTCGGCGATGATGGCGAACCCGAGATTCTCCTGCATAAGCGAGAAACCGGGGCCGCTCGTCGCGGTCATCGATTTCACGCCCGCGAGCGAGGCGCCGATCACCGCCCCCAGGCTCGCGATCTCATCCTCCATCTGGATGAATGTGCCGTCGACCTGTGGCAGCCGAACGGAGAGCTGCTCCGAGATCTCTGTCGCCGGGGTTATGGGATACCCGGCGAAGAACCGGCACCCCGCGCGAAGGGCTCCCTCGACAACGGCTTCATTCCCCTGGAGCAGCCGTTCCTTCAGGGGCTTCTTCTTCAAATGATTCCCTCATCTTTCTCGCTTCGTCCCTCTTCTGCTGCACCGTGATGGCAAAATCGGGACACCGTATCTCGCACCAACCACAGTTGGTGCACTTGTCGGGGTATTTGACATAGGGGTACCCTGCCTCGTCGCGGGCCAGGGATCCGGTGGGACAAAAAGCGACACAGATACCACACGCCTTGCACCAGGCCTTGTAGATATCGACCTTTGGAGCTGCTTTCTTCCTGCGCGGTTCAGCCATTAGCAAAGTGACAATTACACAGTAGAATGAACCCGTATCCTTGTCAAGCCCTTTCCCGAAGGAACATGCCATCGGGCAAGAGTGTGCCTCCCCGGGGTCATCTCATGTTGGTGGGAACCACGAAGTTCATCCCCGAGTTCTTGATGGCGTCCTTGTAATGCCTGAACGCCGACTCTATCTCCCCTTTAAGGCCCGGCGGCAGGGCGGCGCCCTTCAGGTATTCCTTGTTGAGGTCAGCCAGCACGAGATTGAGACAATATGCGGTGGCGACGGCAAGATCGTCGGGGCCGATCGTGTCGTCAACCCGTATCCTGCCGGAATCGTACTCGAACTGTCCTTCGAAGGGATCAAGGAAATGGAACAGGTCCGATGCATCGACACAGACCCGCCTGAAGACCCTCTGGAAGTCGCCCTTCTTCGATATGTGGTCGACGAAGGACTCTATCTTGGACAACACCCGCTGGAGGGCGGAAATGAACTCCTTCCGGCCGCTCGCCGAGACGTCGTCCGCCTCCTGTTCCCCCGCCCTCGCATCCACCGGCGCCGGCGCCGGCGCCGGTGGCTCCTTCGGCGCTTCCACCCGCTCCTCCGCCGGGACCGGTCCCGCCGGAACATCGTCCTTTTTCTCCGGTTCGACTGCGGGATCGCTCACTTGTTTCAATTCCCTCTTCGCCCGGGTCTGGGAGACTGTGGTCTTCCGTGAAATTCCATCAGGTCCCTCAGGACCCGCATCGGCAGCCTTCGGGGTCCCCTCCGTAACGCCTGAGCTGCGGTAGACATTGAACAGGGCGCCATGCCTCACGGCATTGTCGAGGACCGAAGGGATCGCTTCACCTTCAAAAAGGGTTGCCTGACCGGATTCCGAAAGAACCTGCAGAGCCACAGGCTCCCCCGCCCTGAGGGAAAGGGTTCCGATGCGTTTGCCGTCCTTCCCGGATATCTCGATGTAACCCGTGTGTTTCTCCTCGCCCAGCTTGCCGACGAATTGCTCCACGCGGATGAAATCGGTGCTGAGGTCCTTGAAGACAAGCTCCGACCTCAAGGAACCCGTGGCGACCTCGACCTGGGCCGCCGTGAGCTCGTGCACGTGGAGAAGCCCCTGTGGCTGCCTCGCCAGGGCAAAAAGCTCCGGCACCGCCGTATCTCCCGTCATTGAGGGCGGGTCCGCATCGACACCAACCACCGCGTCTATCATCCGGCCCCTTGCGATGAAAAAGGCGCCCTTCGTGCCTCCTCCCTCTATCTCCACCACTCCCGAGAAACCGTTGCCCGTAAGGGTCGACAGGAGCCGTGGAACGTCCGTGTATTCCGCGGACAAGTTCTGATGGATCGTTTTTCCCTGTGGATATATCATATCGACCTCTGCTCTTTCGTTGGACCGCCAGCCCCTATTTCCCAGGGCGCGCGGTCAGTCCCGCTATCTTCTCTTCTGGAGCCTCTCGATGGCTGCCCGCACGCTTGCCTGCATCCTCTCTATCGACTCGGCCAGAACGGCTATCTCGCCCTTCGCCTTAACATCCACGGTAGCCTTGAGATCGCCCATGCTTATCTTGTCGGCCACCTCCGAGAGGTGACGGATGGGACGGACCACGGAGAAGGAATACAGGTAGATGACACCAAGCAATACGAGAAGAACGACGGCAAGGATGATAAGGATAAGGCCGAACCGCCTGTTGTATTGCGCGGCGTATGTCTTCTGCATCTGACCCATCTTTGCCGTTATCGCCTGGGCCGGTTTCGAGAACTCGTCTATGTATGTCGTCGCCGCGACAAAGAGACCCAAACCCTTCACGGGGGCAATGTACATGTACTTCGGGCGGATGCTGCCGTCAGGGTCCCTCCAGTTGTAATACCCTCCAGCGGGTCCCGCGAGTCCCTTTTCAAGGAGCTTCCAGAACTGCGGAAGCTTTCCGGAAAGGTCGTGCAGATCCGATCCCACGAGCTTGGGGTTGGAATGAAAGTGGTTTATCGCCTGGGTGTCATGGATCGCGGTGTAACCCGTCACGCCGACCTTCTGAACGGCGATCTGCTTCAGGGACCCGTCGTTCCGCAGCGTCTCCATGGATGGTCTCTTCTTCGCCGTCCCCAGGGCGATCTCCATCTCCCTGGCGACGTCCTCGGCCTTCTGCTGGATGATCTGCTCGCCGAGCCTGTTGAGTGATGCCGTCGACTCCTTCAGGCTCGCGGCGCCGAGTTCACTCATGCTCTTCGTCCAGATGCCACGGATGCTCAAGAACTGGAAGCCTCCGAGATCGATGTTCAGGAACAACACGCACCCCAAAAACGCGAAAGCCAGCAGGATGGGGACGAAAATTCCCGCGATGAGCCTGAAAAGCAACCCTGATGTGACTTTATTCTCTGTAGACATGCAAACCCCCTCCTGAGATTTTAGGATTTAGTTATTTTTGTTTTCGCGCAAGGTGTTCCGCCATGAGACGCGTGAACAGGGCCCTCTTCGATCCATCGGAGATCTCTTCGCCGACGGACTGAATGAATGGCGAGAGCCTGTCCTCGGGGAAGGCCTCTCTCGACTCCCCAAACTCGGCGAGCTTATCCTCGATGACTATGGGAGCGATGGGACCCATGGCCTTGCGCAGCTCGTTCTCGATGAGAGGAAAGAAGTTACCGTTCACAGTTCTGCGGACCCGCTCGGTCTGTTCCACCCTCTTTTCGGCAGCCTTCTCCAGGAGGCCGTCCCGGACCATGCCGTGCAACGTCTGTGACGTCTCGAAAAGCTGCCAGCCCAGCGCGTCGGCGATGTCCGAGACCGATCTCATTCCGTTGCAGAGGGCCAGCACCTTCCACTGGTTCGCCTGAACGCTCCTGTTGTCCGGGCATCCGTTGACGGGGATGCGGAACACCACGTTCGGGGACGGGATGAGTTCCCTGATCCTCCCCCACTCCGCCTCGCGGTTGGTCCAGATCATGAGGAGCTGTTCCGTCGGCATGTAGACCGTCTGCTCGTCTGTCGCCGCCTCCCAGTCGAAGGTGGCCCGTCCCGCGTTCCATTCCATCATGGCGAGCACTGCCTCTTCACCCGTCAGGTCTCCCGTCCTGGCATGGATTATGTTCGATCCCTCTATGTAGATCTCGCCGACCTCGCCTCCCTTGATCTGTATCATGCCCGATCTCTTTTTGCTCAGCAGGGGCGATATCAGATCGAGAAGCCTTGTTTTTGAAAGATCCCCAATGAAATCGTTCGGCATAAGTGCCTCCTTTTACGCTCGTTCTATCCCTGACGGTGTGTTGCCTCCCCGCGTCAGGTCACCACCATCTCGATCCTGCGGATCACAAAGCTCGTGGCCGCTATCTCCCGCCCCTCACTTCCGGAACCAGGCGAGATCACCAGTTTCACCATGTACTCGCCTGGCTCCAGTGCACCCGTCGAAAAGGTGAAGCTCCCGGCAAAGGACCCGCCTTTTAAGTGGGCGCGAGGCGCCAGGAACGACTGCCTGGCCTTTCCCGTTTCTCCCTCCGCTATCACCACGTTCACGCTGAGTCCCGTGAGGTCCCCTCCCGCACCGTGTGACACCGTGTAGTAGATGGTTTCCGATAACCCCTGGAATATGGGGCTCGGCTGTGCGTTGACCGTCCCTTCCAGACCCTCCGGCAGACCCTCGGGCAGACCCTCTTCCGAAGCCTGCCCGCCGACGCCTTCCGACGGAAGGCCGCCATCGCTGCCGTCCCCTCCGGCCTCGCTGTCAACCTCCCCGTCAGGGGTATCTGCCTGCCCACCTGCCGGGCCGCTACCGCGCAGGGAGACCCCCGTGGCGGGCACGTCTTCCACCGTGAAACCGGTTGCGGCCAGAACTCTTTCTTCCTGACCTTCATGCAGTAGCAGGCGAAGCCTGTGAAGCCCGGCATTGGTCGCGACAAGCTTGAAGGCGAGTCCGTCGATGTCCCTCTCTTCTCCCGGCTCACAGCGCACGTCTTTTACAAGACTCTCCTCGATGAGCACTCCCTGCGCGTCCTCCATCGTCACCCTGACATCGAGGGTCCGGGGAAGATCGCTCAGATTCCTGACGGAACAAAGAATATCCACATCTTCTCCAACCCCGTACACCTGCCGCTGTGTGCCGATGGAACCGGCAAAAGGGGAGGAAAGCACACGAACGTGAGAAGAGCCCAATTCCCTCTCGGCCATCGCCCCCCGGACGTCCCTGTAAGCCACCTTGAGAGAACGGTTGACGAGACGCTCCTCACCGGGAACCGTATCCCTGAGCATCACGTTGAAAGAGAAATCCTCACGCTGGCCCACTCTGAACTCTTCGAGGCGCCATTCAACGATCGTTCCGTCCTCTCCCCGTTCGACCCGCGAGGGTTCCCGCGTAAAGGAACGTTCATCCACGGTCACCTTCCCCCCGGCCACCGTTTCGGTGATGACCACGTCCTCCATGGGAGCGATGGGGACGGGTGAATAGTATATGGGGGTGGAAAAGAACCGCGTGCCCCTGTCCACGCCCCTTCCGGTCCATATCCACTTCGCGTCGAGGTCGATGCCGAAGCGCGTCGACCAAGAGCCTTCACCGTTCTTGCACACAGCCGTGACCGGCCCTTCGGTGCCTCCGAACCTGTCGGTGTAGACCCGCCAGCCGCCCTCCGAGGTCACAAGGTGTCTCGACCCGTCGGCAAAATGGAAGCTCTCGTCATTGAGGAAGATGTCCGCCATGAACGCCGCCACGGGGCCCGCGGTATCGACGCACTTCACATGCAGGTAGTTCGTGAGACCGGGGACAAGGGGGGCGTGGAGGGTATGGACGGAGGACCACCCCTTTCCCTGGCCGGCCAGCCTGCCTTCCCCGGACTCGTCCTGACTGATGTACGCCGAGAAGGCGTCGCTCGCGGTAACGGAGGCCGAAAGGGACAGGGATGAAAAGGAAGAGATGCGCACCACCCTGTCCGCGTAAGAGGGTACCATCCAGATGCACTCTCCGTCGAAGACACCCCCGGCGAAGGCGTTCACCCCTTTGATGAAACCCTGCGGCCACTCCGGGTACTCCGTCGCTTCTGCCGTATCCTTGTCTATCCTGACGATCCGGTCGGCGTTCAAGGGCACCATCCAGACACCCTGCCCGTCGAAAACGGCACCGGCGAAGGCGTATTCGACCTTGCCGAGACCCTCGGGCCTCTGGTGATGACCGGTCATCTCGCCCGTCTGGGTATCCACCCTCACGACCCGGTCGGCATAATAAGGCACGAGCCAGATGTAGCGACCATCGAAAACACCTCCGGCGAAGGCGTATTCGACCTTGCCGAGACCCTCGGGCCACCCGCCGCAGGCGCTCATTTCGCCCGTATGCGTGTCCATCCTCACAACACTGTCGGCATTGGCCGGGACCATCCAGATGAAGCGGCCGTCATAGATGCCTCCCGCGAAGGCATATCCGCCCTTTGAAAACCCCTTCGGCCAGCCATTGTATCTTGTCATCTCACCGGTGCCGGTATCCAGTTTCACGACGCTGTCGGCATAGGAGGGGACCATCCACAGGCATTCACCGTCGAAAACACCTCCGGCGAAGGCGTGGCCGCCTTTCGAGAATCCCTCCGGCCAGTGGTTGAATGCGGTCATCTCACCCGTATCCGTTTCGAGTCTCACGACGCTGTCGGCATTGGCCGGGACCATCCAGATGGCCTTGCCGTCGAACACGGCGCCCGCAAAGGCGAGGTTGCCCTTGCGAAACCCCTCCGGCCAGTGGTTGAATGCGGTCATCTCACCCGTATCCGTTTCGAGTCTCACGACGCTGTCGGCATTGGCCGGGACCATCCAGATGGCCTTGCCGTCGAACACGGCGCCCGCAAAGGCGAGGACGTTTTTGTAAAAACCCCGGGGCCACTCGCCGTATCCCGTCATCACCGTCCTTACGGTGAGCGGGTTCGGCGGGATGGGGCCACTGAAGCCATATCCGTCCTGGTTGAATATGGGCGGCGAAACCCTGTTTGCAACCTCTTCGTCGTCAAAGGGCATGAGGGGTTTGCCCTCAATGCACGTGAGGCTTGAGCCGGCATAGCCCACACGGATCTCTTGTCCCTTTGCCGCCGGCGCCGCGAGAACGAGATCGATCCTGGTAATGTCCGATTCCCTGAGGCGCACTTTAAGGACGGCACAGGGAACCCCGTCAGCCGTGACCGTGAACATCGGGACCCCAACGGCGGGCTGTGCCATCGCCTTATCGAAGCTGAGGAGGATCCTGTCGCCGCCGCTATTCGTCACCGCCGAGAGGAGCGAGGGGTTGACCGTCGCACCCACGCCTTCGAGGCGGATGCTCACCCTCACCTCCTTGTCCCCGTCGGGGGTTACAGTCGCGGGATCCACGGTCTTGACGACCTCGATCCTCGTCGCCGGGGCAACGCGGATGGCACTCCTCACCTGTCCGCACAAAACCTCCCCCGAACGGACCGAGACCTCCACCAGGTACTGCCCGCAGCGGTCGAAGACATGCGTCAGGGCAGGCAGTTCCAGGATCCTCTCCGGTACCGACGACGGCACGTCGACAGCGACCCGTCCCTCATGTACCCGGGTTCCCTCCGGGTCCTTCATGAGGACCTCCACGTTCATGACAGCGTCCGTGTTGGACCTGTTCTGCAAGGTGAGCCGCATCTCCACCGTTTTCGTCTCGTACTGATCGAGGCTCGAGGGGGTGACGACGAGATCGAGGTCCTCGAGGGCGACAGAGGGAACGATAACGAATGCCAGCTTTCTTTCATCGACAACGCTCCCGCTGGCAGCGTCGGCGACATGGAAACGAACGCTGTAGGCGCCAGGCTGGCTCATGCCCGTGTTCCACAGGAGCATCACGGGCTCGGAGGCCCCCGCGCCGAGCTTCACCGCGGGTCCTGTTTCATGGGCCGCCACGTCCACTATATGGCCTCGGGCATCAGCGAGCTGGGCATTGACAACGATGCTGAAGTCGGCCTCCGATCGATTCTCGATGGTGGAGCATATGCGCACCGTCTCGTTCGGACCGTACTCCTTTCTGTCCGTCCCGACAGACCGCACAATAACGCTCCTGACCGAGAGAGGGGCATCCTGGACGGCATCCTGAATGGAAACGGCGCTGGCCTTCCGGCGCGAAACGAGGGAGATCTTCGTTCGCTCATTCGATCCCCGGATCTGACCCTTCGCGGCCGTACCTCCATCACCGCTCTCGTCCGATGCCGCCCTATAGCGGCTGCCCGACGGCGTTCCGTCGGCTCCCGGATACCCATCCTCCGCGTCGCCCGGCCCTGCACCCCTGTGTCCCTCCTCCTCTATCCACGTTTCTCCCTCCCCGGCCCCGGTGACCGCAAGACCTTCCCCGGTAGGCACACAGGCCTCAAGGGCAAGGACCGTGGAGTACAGGTCGTCGTTCCACGAACCATTTTCCGATTGTGCCCGAACGAGGTATTGTTTCGCCTTGACGACTGCTTCCGGGCCATCGAGCAGACCTTCAAGGGCATGGCTCGCGAGGGCCGTCTCGTGCACGGTGGAGAAAGCGTCTCCAAAACCTCCGTCCCCGTATTGTCTCGCCAGGAGGTATCCCGTAGCCTTTTCCAGGGCGACACGCCTGTCTTCGTCGGGGGGAAAACGCCTCAGGAGCATTACGACCATCGCGGTCATGTGTATGGAACTGGGTCCGTCCTGCGACGTCCCCCAACCGCCGTCGTCCCTCTGGAGACCGAAGAGATAGCGAAGCGCGGCGCTTACAGCTTCATCGTCCGAAACACCGCGGTTCCCCCGGCCGCCGTCTTCCCTGAGGGCCTCTTTGTCATGAATGTTGTTCACAGGCACCGACCCTTCCCACACCGGGTCCCTGCTGGAGGGACGCACGCACACCTTTCGGGACGCTTTCCGTAGACTCCGGTCTCGCGTTCCTTGTGCTCAAACAGTCCCATCATCGAGCTTCGCACCCATAAGTACCCAAGCGTCGCCAGTCCACAATGGGCCAGCGATCATTCCGGGGAATCAGATGATGACTCCGTCTGTGATGTGTCGACCGTCCCCGACAAAACCGTAATGCAACGTATGTCTTTAAGATGAAATATACTTATACTAGGGTAGTGAAAGGGTTGTCAAGATAAATGTGAGGATATGTATAACTTTTGTTGCCTTGCCGTCATACTCCGTAGTACGGAGACGTTGTCATGGCTGTTTCCGGGAGTCTATGATCAGGGTGACGGGGCCATCGTTCGTGAGGGTCACCTCCATGTGAGACTGGAACACCCCGGTCTTAACGTCGGGAACGCGGAGCCTAGCCCTCTCCAGGAAGGTCTCGAAAAGGACCTTTGCCTCATCCGACGGCATGGCATCGGAAAAAGACGGGCGTCGACCCCTCGCGCAGTCGCCATAGAGGGTGAACTGCGATACCAGGAGAAGGGAACCGCCCCTGTCTAGCAGGGACTCGTCGAACCTGCCGTCCTCCTTCTCAAATATCCTCAGGTTGACGATCTTCTCGATCAACCAGTCAATGTCCCTATCGCCGTCGCCTCTGGCGATGCCAAGAAAAACGAGGAGGCCCGGCCCCACCTGTCCCACGCACCGTCCGTCCACTTCTACGGAAGCACTCCTGACCCGCTGGATCACAGCCCGCATCTGCCCTCCCTGTCGCGTACGCTGCCCCTCACAATGCAAGAAGCGGAAACAACAAAAGGGCCCCTTCTTCAGGGGCCCCGTCTCATACCATTATTATAGCGCACCGTAGCTATTTTTCCTGTGCCTCTTTCTCGCGCTTTGCAGCCTCGACTATCTTGTCGGCGATCTGTGCCGGGACCTCCTCATAGTGGGAGAACTCCATGGTGAATGTCCCGCGTCCGCCTGTCATAGACCTTAGATCGGGTGCATACCTCAGCACTTCGGCCATGGGAACCACCGCCTTGACCACCTGGTTGCTTCCCTTGGTCTCCACGCCCATGATCTTGCCCCTCCGGGAATTCATGTCGCCCATGATATCGCCCATGTTCTCATCCGGCACGATCACTTCCATCTTCATGATCGGTTCGAGAAGGGTCGGTTTGCACATCTCGAGGCCCTTTTTGAAGCCCATTGACGCCGCGATCTTGAACGCCATTTCCGACGAGTCAACGTCGTGATAGGACCCATCATAAAGGGTGACCTTGAAATCGATGACGGGATAGCCCGCCAGGATACCCTGGTTCATGGCCTCCACGATGCCCTTCTCGACGGCGGGGATATACTGCCTGGGGATCGCGCCGCCGACGATCTTGTCCACGAATTCGAAACCTTCGCCGCGAGGCTTGGGGGCGAGTTCCAGCCACGTGTCGCCGTACTGGCCCTTGCCGCCGGACTGTTTCTTGTATTTCCCCTGGACCTTGGTAGTCCCTTTGATCGTTTCCTTGTAAGGCACCTTCGGATCCTTGAGCTCGACCTCGACGCCGAACTTGCGCTTCATCCTCTCCACGATGACCTCGATATGGACCTGGCCCATACCGGAGAGAAGAAACTCCTTCGTCTGCTCGTCACGGGAATACTTGATCGTCTGGTCTTCCTCGATAAGCCGCGCCAGCGACGTGTTCAATTTGTCTTCATCGCCTTTTGCCTTGGGCTGCAGGGAGAAGGATATGACGGGGTTCGGCACCGTCACACCCTCGTACCTGATGGCTGACTTCTCCTCGCAGATGGTGTCACCCGTCTGAACATCCTTGAGCTTCGCCACGACGGCGATGTCCCCCGCGCTTGCCGAGCCCGCGGGTTTTTGCTTCTTTCCCACGAGAGAGAAGATCTGTCCGATCCGTTCCTTCTCATCCTTGAGGACGTTCAGCACCGTCATATCGGGATGGAGCTCCCCGGAATAGACCCTGAAGAGTGTCAGCTTGCCCGCGAAGGGGTCGGTGATTGTCTTGAAGATGAGCGCACTGAAGGGCTGTCCGGCCGATGACTCGCGTGAGACCTTCTCACCCGTCTTCGGGTCGATACCCTGGACCTCTTTTCTGGACGAAGGCGGCGGAAAAAGCTTCACTATGCCGTCAAGCAAGGTGTTGATGCCTATGTTCCGAGCTGCCGACCCGCAAAAGACGGGAACGATCTTGTTGTCCGCGATCCCCGCCTTGAGACATTTTTCGATCTCCTCGGGGCTTATCTCGTCGCCATTCAAGTAACGCTCCATCACCTCGTCATCCATCTCGACCGCTGTTTCCACAAGCTTCTCGCGATACTTCCGGGCAAGGTCGAACTGGTCCGCCGGTATGTCCACCACATCGAACGCGCCGGAGGTGTCCCCCTTATAAATGCAGGCCTTCATGGCAAGAAGGTCCACAACACCCTTGAAATCCTCTTCCTGACCCACCGGCATCTGTACGACAAGGCATGTCCTGTCTGTAAGATTCTTCTGGATATCCTCCACGGTCCTGGCAAAATCGGCGCGTTCCCTGTCCATCTTGTTCACGAAGATGGCGGCCGCCGCGCCGAACTCACTGGCATATCCCCAGACCTTTTCCGTTCCCACCTTCACACCCGATACAGCGCTCATGACGATCACCGCCGTATCGACAACCCTCATGCACAGCTTCGCGTCGGAGATAAAATTGTCGTCACCCGGGGTATCGAGGAGGTTAATCTTGTTCTTTGCCCATTCGAAGCAAGCCAGGGTGGAGGATATCGTGATCTTCCTCTCCACTTCTTCCGGCTCGTAGTCCATAAGGGAGGTACCTTCGTCTACGCTGCCGAGCCTCGTGTTCTCCCCGGCCAGAAAGAGCATGGCTTCCACAATCGATGTCTTGCCCTCTCCGCCATGAGAAAAGATACCAACATTCCTGATCGCCTCAGGCTCGTACTTTTTCATGAAGACTCCTTTCGACGGTGAAAAATCGTTTAAAATCCCGTGAATTTAACATGCCTTTCCCCCAAAAATCAAGAAGAAAGGGTCTGCCCGAAGGGCATACGGGTCTGCGCTTTGCGCAAACGGGCACACGGGTCTGCGCGCAAGCACGCAAATGAGGAAAAACGAGAATATCCGCGGGAATAGCATGGCAGTCTCCCTCTCATCGACGACAAGCTCCCGCTCGTTGTCCGACGGCGAACCACCCTCTCCATAATAATGGTGTTTCTACCCCATTGGCCCGCAGGGCAGACACGTGTGCCCCTGTGCGGGTTTGCCGGCCCCGCAAGCCCATTGTATCTTGACTCCCTACCAGTTTTATGTTTAAGTAATAATTTCAAATTATAACAAGGATGAAAGATGAAGAGAACCTACCAGCCTCACAACAAAAGCAGAAAGAGAACGCACGGTTTCCTCGTGCGAATGAGAAGCGCGTCCGGCCGCGAGGTGATCAGGCGCAGGCGGGCAAAAGGCAGGAAAAACCTCGCCGTTTGATCGGCCCCGGAGGGTCCGAATAGGGGGCATTGGCGGCAACTACCCGTAATGATCGCCGCCAGTTGAATGTGACCTGATGATCCGCACCCTGAAGAAACGAGAAAGGCTCAAGAGGGGGGACTTTCGCGCTGCAGCATGGACAAAATGTTCAGAGACGGCCCATTTCGTCCTGCTCGCCGTGGACAACGGGTGCGGTGCCAGAAGGTTTGCCGTCACTATACGCAAGAGAACGGGGGTTGCAGTAGTGCGCAACAGAGTGAAGAGGATCGTGAAGGAATTCTTCCGATTGCATAAAGACCTCTTCAGGGAAGATTCGAACAGCCTCATCAGGGTCAAAGGATTGCCCGAGAGTCTCACCATGGGAAGCGTGGAGCCGGAGCTATTGACCCTCCTTTCTTCGACGAAAAGGCGCACAAGCACCAGGTAATGAAAAAAATCGTCATTTTCATCGTGAAGTTATACAGGGCGACGTTTTCCGCATTTTTGCCCGTTCAGTGCCGTTTCTACCCGACCTGTTCCCAGTATATGATAGAGGCTGTTGAGAAAAAGGGTGTCTGGAGAGGTACGCTCCTGGGGCTCAAACGTATATTGAAGTGCAATCCGCTCTTCCCGGGCGGATATGACCCCGTACCATGACGGAGGTAATGAATGGATAAACGCACCATCATCGTGCTTGTGCTGACGATGGCCATGCTTTTCGTGTTTCAGACATACTTCATGCCGAAGCAGGCGCCCGAGCAGCCCCAAACCCAGACCCAGCCCGCGCCTCAGGGTGAGGCTCCGAAACCGGCAGCCAAGGCTGACGCCGCGCCGGCAGCGCCGGGAACACCTCCACCATCCCCGGCCGCCTCCCAGACAACGGACAAAAAGGCGAGCAGGACCTTTGCGGTCTCGACACCGTACCTTGACGTGACGCTCACAGACCTCGGCGGAGGGATATCGAGCGTCAAGCTCAAGAACTACAAGGCGACCGTCAAGGGAACGGAAGAGAAAGAGATCATCGAGAATGTAAAGCCCTACCTGTACAACCCCTCCGTTCACCAGAACGGCGCCTTCGACCGCACCTATTTCACCTGCGACAAGGCGGGCCTTACCGTGAAGGACAGCCCGGCATCGATAACCATGACGGGGGCGCTCGAGAACGGAACGAAACTGAAAAAGACCTACACCTTCCACCCCGACAGCTACAGCATAGACCTTTCCGTCGAAGTGGAGGCGTCGAAGGCCCAGGGCGTGCAGGCGGATTTTGCCGTGATAAGCGACAAGAACGAGTCAAGCTATGTCTTCAAGGGGCCTTTCGTCTTCAACGGCAAGAGCCTTAACCAGATCGACTCGATAAAGGAAACGCTCAGCTTTGACAGGAATTACCGGTACACCGGGTTCGACGAAGGCTTTTTCACATTCATATACATCCCGTCGGAAGACGCCAAACCGGCCCTCTTCATCGGAAAGACGGACAAGAACATACCCTACATACGCCTCGCTCCGGCATCGAACAAGTTCGCCGGCAGACTCTACTTCGGCCCCAAGAAAACGGACATACTCGCGAGTCTCAACGTCAACGCGGAAAAGGTCATAGACTTCGGTTGGTTCGATATCATAGCCAAGCCTCTCGTGTGGCTTCTCGACTTCTTCAACCGCTTCACGCACAACTACGGTATCGATATCATCCTCCTCACGATCCTGATAAAGATAATCTTTCACCCCTTGAGCGTAATGAGCTTCAAGAACATGGCGAAGATGCAGGCGGTCCAACCCGAGATCAAGAAGCTGCAGGAGAAGTACAAGAACGACAAGGCCAGGCTGAATCAGGAACTGATGCAGATATATAAGTCAAGGGGCGTGAACCCGATGAGCGGGTGTCTGCCCATGCTGCCCCAGATCCCGGTGTTCTTCGCCCTTTACAAGGCCCTTTCCGGGGCCATAGAATTGAGGCACGCGCCTTTTCTCTGGTGGATCAATGACCTGTCGGCACCGGAAGACCTCTTCTCCTTCACCGTCATGGGGTACACCATTCCCATCAGGCTCCTGCCGCTCATCATGGGAGTCACCCAGGTCATACAGCAGAAAATGACTCCGACAAGCACCGATCCGATGCAGCAGAAGATGATGATGTTCATGCCCATCGTCTTTACCTTCATCTTCTGGGGCTTCCCGTCGGGACTCGTACTATACTGGCTCGTCTACAACGTCGCCTCCATCGCCCAGCAGTATTACATCAACAAGAAAATGAAGGTGGTCCGGTAAGGAGAAAATACACATGGAAACGCTCGAGTTCGAAGGAAAGACATACGAGGAGGCCGTCAAGAAGGCCTCCCAGGAATTGAATGTCGATGAAAGAGACCTCGATGTAGAGGTCAAGGAGGTAGACACAAAGGGTATTCTCGGTCTCCTGGGCACAAAGAAGATCCGCATCACCGTGAGATTAAGAGGCAGTGAGGGGGACAGCGGGCAAGAGGCGGCCGTGACGGCGATCTCCGATGAGGCTCCCCTCAGGGATACGGTCGAAGAGTTCGGCATAGCGTTCCTGAAGGACTTCGGCAGACATGTCGGACTTGATTTCCAGGTCATGGCGACGGACATAAGCGAGAAAACGGACAGGATTCTCTTTCTGGTCCAGTGTGACGACGGTGACGTCCTTATCGGCAAGGACGGGGAGATCCTCGAGGCCCTGCAACATCTCTTGAGGTTGGCGGTAGCGAAAAAATTCAAGCAGAACCTTAAATTACTTGTAGATATAAATGGTTACAGAGAAAGAAGAAAAAAAGCTTTAACAATTATGGCAAAACGTCTTGCCGATAAAGCAAAAAGGTCAGGAAAAAAGCTCAAGACGGACCCATTGAACCCCTACGAGCGGCGTATCATCCACACACTCTTCAAGCACAACAAGGGTATCACCACGAAGAGCGAAGGAGAGGGGCACATCAAGAGGGTCGTCCTCACCCCGACGGGGATCCCTTTCGGCGGCGACCGGGGAGGACCCCGGGGTGGTGGCCGTGGAGGTTTCCGTGGCAACGCGCGCGGGAGACGCTGACACCATATGCGCCGTCTCGACACCCCCCGGTGAGGGCGGCATCAGCATAATACGCATCAGCGGGCCCGAGGCGCACCCCATCCTGGAGAAGATCTTCAGACCCCGCGGGAAGAAACCACGCAGAAAGGCTCACGGCAAGCTTATACTGGGACACGTCGTAGACCCCGCAGACGCGGGGGAGGTGGACGAGGTCCTCGCCGTCCTCATGACCGCCCCCGCCACGTACACCCGCGAAGATGTAGCCGAGATCCATTCCCATGGCGGTTTTGCCGCGCAGAAATCCATCCTGGACCTCGTGATGAGGCAGGGGGGCCGCCTCGCCGAGCCCGGTGAGTTCACGCGCAGGGCTTTTCTCAACGGCAGGATCGACCTTGTTCAGGCTGAATCGGTCCTGGACGTTATACGGAGCGAAACGGACGACGAACTGCGGTACGCCCTCACCTGCCTTAAGGGCGGTCTCTCCAGGAGGATGGACCTCTTCAGGGAAAACCTGAAACAGGCCCTCGTGGCCGTGGAGGCAACGATCGACTTCCCCGACGAGGACCTCCACGTCGATCTCACACGACCCTTCGCCTCCCTCAGGAAGACGAAGAGGGAGATCGATGGGCTCGTATCGTCATATTACGAAGGAAAAGGGCTCAGACAAGGCTTCGAGGTCCTTATAGTGGGCCGGACGAACGTGGGAAAATCAAGCCTCCTCAATGCCCTCGTCCTCGGGGAACGTGCCATAGTGACAGCCTTGCCGGGTACAACGCGCGACCTCATCGAGGAGACCCTGTATCTGAAAGGGGCGAAACTCCGGCTTGTCGACTCGGCCGGCATACGAACGCCCGAGAACGTCGTGGAAGAGGAAGGCATTCGCCGCGTTCTGGACAGAGCAGCCGACGCGGACCTCATCCTCTGGGTGCTTGATGGTTCTCTCCCCTATTCCGACGACGATGAGCGTATATTTAACAAGATTAATCAATATAATAAGATAGTTGTGATAAATAAGTGCGACTTGAAACAATCTTTGAGCGATAATACCTTGACTTCAAAGGGTATACTTCAACCAATCCGTATATCCGCAAAGGACGGGACGGGTCTCGACGACCTCAGGTCATCTGTCATCTCGGCCCTTGCAGGGAACGGTCGAAAGAATTCCCTCCTCATTACAACTCTTCGTCACAGGGACGTCCTCATGAAGGTCTCCTCCAATATAGCCGCCGCGATGAAGGGCTTTGAAACGGGAACCTCTCCAGAGATCCTCGCCTTCGAGCTCCACGAGGCCCTCCACCATCTCGGTGAGATCACAGGCGAAACCTGCCCCGAAGAGATCCTCGACGAGATCTTCAGTCAGTTCTGTATAGGGAAGTAAGGACAGCTTGAGCCGTTTGAACAGCTTGAGCCGTTTGAACGTTATTACACCGTCCTGGCGCTGGACAGGGATCTGATATCCCTCTCCGCCATCACCACGACGCCATCATAACGGTATCCAAGCAACCGCTCTGTCAAATGACCCCTCCGGTTCAAGCGGTTCAAGCGGTTCAAGCGGTTCGAGCGGTTCGAGCTGCTCAAGCGGTTCAAGCGGCGGTGCTGGCGCTAGTTCTTGAATGTCGGTCGTTTCGGGGGCTCTTCTGATCCCACGGGTTTCGGCGGGACCACTCCTGCCGGCGTGGTCAGCGGATAACACACGTTGTCTTGCAGGATGCCAAGGATGGTGTCCTGCTCGAAGTACGTCCACGGACCGTTTTCCATCCGCGCTTCCGGCTTTTCCCCCGGTTTGGCGGACCCGAACTCCTTTTCTGCGATGATGCGGTACTTGCTGGAGCCACAATCGAGCTCCATGAGGGTCTGGACCCTCTCCACCTCGTTGCCGTCCTTATCGGGCTCAGTTATCCGCTCCCATACCCTCACGACACGTTTGTCGAGTCTTTCCAGGCTGTTGGAGTCGAAATAATACCTCCTCGTTTCGTTCCCCATGTAGAGCCTCCACTGCGGCTGACCCTTCGGCACATCCTTCTTCGCCTGTTCCCCGGATGCTGTCGGGGGTTGAGGCTGAGGCTTGGCCGTCTGCGCCGCGCAGGTGATCGACATTGCCAGAACGATGAACACTGCAATGAGACCCTTCAAAAATGCTCCCCTTCTTTTCATGGTCACTCCTTGTATGTTCTCTTGTATCATCATCTTCCCATCCCCTCAATGGTATTCATATTGTGCTGTGTGCCCGTCTCGCCCGTCACGCCCGTCACGCCCGGGAGGGCCGCCCCGGAGACCTCGGGAAAATCCCCGCCCGGGAAACGGCCGAGGACGGAACCCATGAAGTTCATCCATATCGGCAAACACACTCGCCCTCCGCTCTCCCCCTTTCCCAGTGAGGTCCTGGCGTCGAACCCAACCCACACTCCCGTCGCCACGTGGGGAGAATAACCCACAAACAGGGCATCGTAGTAATTGCTCGTCGTCCCCGTCTTGCCCGCCACGGGATACCCGATGCTGGAGGCACCCTTCGCGGTTCCATACTGCACAGGGCCCTTGAGAAGGATATTCATCGACGATGCCACATCCTCGGGCAGGGCCCTCTCCTTCTGTACAGCATTCTCTTCGAGGACCGTCCCATTCTGATCCACTATCTTCCTTATAAATAAAGGCTTTATGCGGTTGCCCCCGTTCGCGAAGGCGGCAAAACCCTTCACGAGCTCGAGGAGAGTGACATTTGACGACCCGAGGGCGATGGAAAGGTTGTTCTCGATATCGGCCTCTATGCCGATGTCCCTGATGGTCTCCTTGACAGGGGCTATGCCCACCTCCTCGAGGAGCCTGACCGTCGCGGCGTTCTTCGAGTAGGCAATGGCATCCCGCATTGATATGTCGCCGGAATACCTGCCGTCATAGTTCCTCGGTGTCCATGACCGCCCCATTCCCGTGGAGTAGCTCTTGGGTTCATCATGGAGAACGGAATCGGGAGTGTACCCCTTCTTGAGCGCCGTGACGTAGATGAATGGCTTGAAGGCGCTGCCGGCCTGCACTTTTGCCACCGTCGCCCTGTTATAAGGACTCTTCTCGAAATCCCTTCCCCCGACGATGGCGTAGACATACCCCAGATTGACGTCGAGGCTCACGAGCGCTCCTTCGACCTTCAGCGAGCGAAGGGCCTCGAAAACAGGGGCTTTCTTCTTGTCCTCCCCGGTACAGAGACCTTTTACCACGTCACCGGGCTTGAAGGGGTGGGTATCCATCTTGAGGACGGCCTTCTGCTCACCCACAAAGACGGCATACCCATCCTTTATCCTCTCCGATACGAGCAGGTTGCGGGTCCGTCCCTTGCTGACGGGAAACAGTTTGCGGTCGCGCTCTTCCGCCCGCCTGAAATCGTCCCACTTACCCCGCGCCATGTGGTAAAGGACGGTGTATTCACCTTTTCTCCGTTCGTATAGCTCAAGACCCCTTCTTATCGCGTCCTCGGCGGTCTTCTGCATCCGCCTGTCCACGGCCGCGTATATCTTGAGTCCCTTCCTGGAAAGGACCCCTTTGCCGTACCGGGCCTCCACGTACCGGAATATGTGGTCCTTGTAGTAGCTGTCGGCAAAGACACCGTCATCCTCCCTGATATCGACCTTTTCCTTGAGCATCTGCTGCTTTGTCTTCTCGGTGATGAACTTTTTCTCCACCATCTGATCGATGACGTATTCCTGTCTCATCCGGGCATTTCCCGGATGCTTCTTGGGCGTGTACCGGGAGGGAGCCTGCACGATACCTGCCAGCAGGGCCGCTTCGGCGGGCGTTATGTTCCAGACATGCTTCCCGAAGTACACCTCCGACGCGGCCTCGACACCATAGACGCCATGTCCCATGTAGATGTTGTTGAGGTACAGGTTCAGGATCTCGTTCTTGCTCAGGTAATTCTCCAGCTTGTACGCCAGGATGGCCTCCCGTATCTTCCTGTTGAGGCTCTTTTCGGGACCAAGAACGAGAGACTTGATGACCTGCTGGGTAATGGTGCTGCCTCCCTGTGCCATGCGGCCGTATGCAACATTTTTGATGAACGCCCTCAGGATGCCCATGGGATCGACGCCCCCGTGCTTGAAGAAATCGGCGTCCTCGGCCGCCAGGAAGGCGGCCCTCACATGCTTCGGGATGCGTTTGTAAGGCACGAAGACCCTGTTGTCGGGTACGAAAAGGTAGGTGAGTTCGTCGTTGACGTCGTAGACACTGGTGACGGGCTTGTTCTTGAGGTCCTTCAGCGCCATGACGGAAGGTATGTCGTTGATGATAAAGAAGATGAACGCCGAGACGAAGAGCGCAGCCGACGCGATGAGGAGGATCAGCAGGTATTTGTACAGCTTTCCCGTCGAGCCTTTCCTTTTTTTCTTCCTGTCCTTCTTCAAAACACTATCGAACCTTTTCTGACGTCATAGGTGCCCGAAACGGTGATCCTCAATTCCACGATGGATGTGAAAGGAAGAAAGCCCATGGTCCAGAGGGGGTCGTCAAGGGTGTTCCCGAGGGAGTGAAGAAGGTCGACGAGCTTTCGAAGGGCCCGGTCCAGCTCGGGCAGCGGAACACGGGACATGATGGCGCCGAGCGGCAACCGCAGGGCATGGAGAACCTTGCCGGCATCAACGACGGCTATCCCTCCCTTCATGGCAAGCACCGTGTTCGCCGCCAGGGCCATGTCGTCGTCGTTGAAACCGTGAACGAGAAGACCATGGGTCTCGTGGGCCACCGTGGAGGCAATGCCCCCGCAATCCGCCCCGAAACCATGAAGAAATCCCTGGCCCCACCTCTTCTCCTCCCTGCGGGAGTACACGATCTTCCGCACATCCTCTTTCCTGTCGGGAAGTATGATGTTGCCAGCCCGTGGCAGGGCGACATCCATCCGCCTCGTAACGGTGCGATCGACAATGTCGATGACGGGAACCGTCTCCACGCCCGGCCGCTCCACCATGAACTCGGAGGCATCGACGGACGAGAACGCGTAAGGGTAGAACTCGACCCCCACCTCAAGCTCCGGCGACGGCCGCCGCGTGAGCGTCCCTGCCTCGGCCGCCAGGGTCCCGCGCTCAAAGACCTTGACGGGCACGGGCCTGTCGAGGCTCTCGAGAAGGAGCACGTCCGCTATCCTGCCCGGCGTCAGACTGCCCACCTCCGAATCCACCCTGAAATACCTGGCCGGATTGATGGTGGCCATTCGGATGGCGTTGCGCGGCTCGACCCCGAAACGGATGGCCTCGCTCACGATATGGTCCATGTACCCCCTGAACATCAGGTCGTCGGCAAAGATGCCGTCGGACACGAGGATGATGGAATCGTTGGGGAGGGTGTTTATGGCGGGGCCCAGCTCCTCGAGGTCGGTCCTGATGGAACTGTGGCGGACCATCGTGTAAAGCCCCAGGCGTATCCGGTTCTTCAGGTCCGCGGGGCGGATCGATTCGTGGCAGGATGTGATGCCCGCCGCGACAAGGGCGTTCAGCCGATCATAGGAGGCGCCAAGGGTATGACCCTCGACGTTCCTCCCCAGGGACCGGGCAAGGAGCATCCTTTCCAGTATCTCGTCCTCGTTCCTCATTATCCTCAGGTATGACGAGACCTCGCTCACGGAAGCACATTCGGGGTGGCGCGAAAAGAGGTCCCAGATATCATAGATGGAGAACATCTCGCCGCCCTCCACTTCCGGATAGGGTGGATAGGTGGCCGGCACGCCCCAGAGATACTTGATGTTGAAATACCGCGCCTTCCTCAAGACCTCGGCGAACCCTTTGGGCCCGAGACAGCTCATGAGGTCATGACTGTCGGAAAAGACGGTCGTTGTCCCCTTCGTCACGGCAACATCGGAAAACGTCGCCGGGTTGTAGAATATGTCCGCGTGCCCGTGGGCGTCCAGGTAGCCGGGTACGGCAACAAGACCCCGAGCATCGACGATCCTCGTCGCTTCGGACAATGTTGCTTTTCTTTCCCCGACATAGGCGATCCAGTTGCCACAGATCCACAGGTCACCGGGGAAGGTCTCCCCCGTGAAGACATCGAACACCTCGCCGCCTTCTATTATGACATCCGGCGCCCGCTCGGCGCTGGCGACGGCCACGAGGGACTTCAGATCCTGGAGTGTCTTGTCGATCATTATAGCTCTGTCCTGCCGATCATCTTTCCTTTGGAATACGTTTCAATGTAGCCCAAAACCCCCTTCGATGGCAAGAGATTCAAAGAAGGTTCAAGGGTTCAGCCTCTGAAGGTCTCTTTGCATTTCATGATGCTTATGAGGGCGAGGATGCTGGTGATGAAGTAGATCCACAGCATCTGTTTGTACGCGAACGGCGGATAGGATCCGCCCGTCATGCCCGCCCTGTCGAGGACGTAGCCCATCAGCGGCTGAAAGATAATGGCTCCGATGAAGGGGAAAATGTTGACCATCCCCATGGACGTGCCCGCTATCTCGTCGGGGAAGAGCTCCTTCGTGGTGACTATGGCAACGGTCCCGACGGAGCTGATCGTGATACCCATGAAGAAGAAAAGCACGTAGAGCGCGACGAGCCCGAGGCTGTCGAAGAAGAGAACGGCGCAGGCGAAGCACAGGACGTTGAGTGCCGACGACCACACGAGGATCTTTTTCCTGCTCTTCAACGTCTTGTCCGAAAGGTGGCCGATGACAGGGCTCACGAATATCATCGCGAAGGCTATCATGGAGAGGATGTTGCCGGCGGTACCCTTGCTGAACCCGTATACATCCGTGAGATATGGCCCTGCCCAGAGACCGAAGAAACCGAAAAGGGCCCCTCCCCTCATGATGAACCAGATGGCTATGGTCCAGAAATACCTGTTCCTGAGGATGACCTTGAGGTCCGTAAGCACGTTGCGCCTGCCCGTCACGACACCCTCGCCCGCTCCCACCACGGGAGGGAGGCCCTTCTTCTCCGGAGAGTCCTCGACAAATCTCCAGATGAGGAAAATGACCCCGAGAGAAAGGATACCCACGGTGACAACAGCTGATCTCCATCCCAGCACCTCCGACAGGAGGGCAAGGGGTGTTGTCGCCGAGAACCAACCGATGCCCCCCACGGCCATGAGGGCACCGGCGACCCTCGCCAGCTCAGCCCCCCTGAACCAGAGCCCGAAGATCTTCAGGGACGATACGAAAACGGCGGCAAGCCCCAGTCCCACAAGGGAGCGGGCCGCGACGGCGATACCGAAACAGGGGGCAAGGCCGAAGCCGATCGCACCCAGCGCGGCTATCAGGCTGCAAAGCAGAATGGTCTTCTTCGGTCCCCAGGAGTCCGAAAGAATACCGACGGGGACCTGCATTGCCCCGTAGGAGTAGAAATACGCTGACGCGACGACACCGAGCGCCGTTGCCGATATCCCGAAGCTGGCGGCAAGGTCCTGGGCCATCACGGCGGGCGACACGCGGTGGAAATAGACGATGAGGTACTGCGCGGCAAGGATCAGAAACAGGTATCGCCTGTGACGCTCCAAGATGGACTCTCCCAAGGGATCAGAGACGCTGGAATACTTACAACAATACTTTGCAGGACGGGCCTTTTTCAAGTAAAATAGAGAAATTCCGCATCAAAAAGGGTGAACTAATGAGACCAGGCACTCTGAAGAAACTTCTCGATGTCGTCAAGGGCAGGACAAGGCCCGACACGGTCATCGTCAACGGGAAGATCGTCAACGTCTTCACCAACAGCATCGATGAAGGCTCATCCGTCATCATCAAGGACGGGTTCATCGCCTCCGTCGAGGAGGATGGAAAGGCCGCCTCGTACCGTGCCAAGAGGGTCATAGACGCGGGAGGAAGCTACCTGTGCCCCGGGTTCATCGATTCACACACCCACATCGACAGTCTCTATCCCTTCTATGCTCTCGTCCCCTACGCCATCCGGGGCGGCACGACCACGGTCGTCACCGAGACGAGCGCCGTCGCCTGCGCCTGCGGCATGGAAGGGGTCACCGCCTTCACGAAAAGCACGCGGGGATACCCCCTGCGCTGCTACTTCCTGGCCCCACCGCTGACGCCCCCCTTTCCGGAGATGGAAAGCTCCAGGGGGCTCACCCTCGAGGAGTTTAACCTCTTCCTCAAACGGCAGGACGTGCCGGCGATAGGTGAAGCCTACTGGACACGCATCGTCGAAGGAGACCCCCGGATCCTCAAGCAGGCGGTGAGCGCCATAAATGCCAACAAGAAACTCGACGGACACGCCGCCGGGGCCCACGCGAAAAGGCTCGTTCAGTACGTTCTCACGGGCATCACATCCTGCCACGAGTCGGTAACGGTCGACGAGGTCATCGAGAAGCTCCGCCTCGGGCTCACCATCATGATACGCCAGGGCTTCGTCAGGAAGGAACTCCCCGAGCTCCATCGACTGAAGGACATGGATATCGATACGAGAAGGCTCATCCTCACCTCCGACGTCTTCGACGCCGTCATGTTGAGAGAGGAAGGCTATCTCGATGCCATTGTCCGCACCGCCATATCCTACGGATTCAAGCCCATGGACGCGATCAAGATGGCCACCATCAACCCCGCCGACTATTACGGCTTCAGGCACCTCGGTGCCATAGCGCCCCTGCGGCACGCCGACATCATTTTCCTCGCGGACCTGGAAGGCGTGACGGTGGAGCAGGTGATGACGAACGGGGAAATGGTCTTCGAGAAAGGATGTTTCATCAAGGACATCCCTCCCCATGTCTACCCCGAGGCCGTACGCCACAGCGTGAAGGCGGCGAAGTGCACCCCCGACGACCTCAGGATCGAAACCGATGGGAAATCGAGGACCGTGCGTGTCATCAGGGTCGTCAACCAGACCATCACCGAAGAGGTCCTGTGGACACCCTCTGTCCGGAACGGCTGCCTCGAGCCCGACCCGTCCGCCGACATCATCCGCGTCTCCGTCATCAACCGCTATGACGGCACCCAACACGGCCACGGGTTCATCAACGGCATCGGTATCAAGAACGGCGCCATAGCGACGACGCTCATCTGGGACACCGGCAACATCCTCACCATCGGAAGCTCGGAAAAGGACATGGCAACGGCCGTCAACAGGCTCATAGACATCGCGGGCGGCACGGTCATAGTCAAAAACGGCAAGGTGATATTCGAATTCCCCATGCCCGTCTTCGGCACCATGCCCATCGGCACCATAGACGAAATAGCGAACACCACAAAGGAAATGGAGAAAAAGGTCCGCGAGATAGGCATCACCCTCGAACGCCCCTTCCTCACCATCCAGACCATCCCCTTCTCAGGCCTCCCTTTCCTTCGCATCACCGACAGGGGCCTCGCTGACATCAAGAACCGGCGGCTTGTCCCGTTGTTTGTCGATCGGTAAGCCTTCAAACGGCAATCTCACGCCCGTTCGGACCTTCGGCCCTCACTCGAGGTCACGGAGGATGAGGAGAGATCGCGGAGAAGGACATTTCCGGGAATTTGAGAAATTCCCGGAAATCTTCGATCCCGCTCTGCCGAGCGGGAAGAAAAACCAACCTCGATAGCAGCGATGTCTGCTGATGGGTCCCATTAATGTGACAACTCTTTTCCTCCCGCCGCAGGCGGGACGCAAGTGCGGCCTGATCCCGGGAGCCTCCCGGGATCAGGCCGCGTCTTCTTTCTGTGCTCTCTCTTCCCTTCCTCCGTGTGCTCGAGTGAGGAACGCAAGCGACGAACAGGCGTGACACAGTCTCTTGGCTTCTAGTTCTTCGACCCACCCGAGAAAGATAACTTGCTTTCCGTGCCCTTGACGAGGCGGGCGATGTTGTCCTTGTGGCGGACAATGACGACGAGGGTGATAAGGACTGCCATCACGACGAAGCTCCAGGGGGCCCCGATGAGGTACAGGCCGATGGGGACCGCCATGGCTCCTATCATGGAGGCAAGCGATACGTAGCGCCATATGGCGGCAACGATGACGAAAACGACAAAGGCCCCCAGGATGGTCACGGGACTGACGGCAAGATAGACCCCAAGGGCCGTGGCAACGCCCTTCCCTCCCTTAAACCTCAGGAAAACGGGGAACACGTGGCCCAGAAAGGCCGCGAGCCCCACGAGGGCGATGACGTACACATGCACGCCGAGGACCGTCGCCAGGACAACCGGCAGAAACCCCTTCGCCGCATCGAGGATAAGCGTGACAACCCCCAGCTTCTTGCCGGCGGCGCGCATGACATTCGTGGCCCCGATGTTCCCACTACCCATCTTCCTGGGATCGACCCCTTTTAGCCTCCCCAGAATGACCCCCACGGGAATGGACCCCAAAAGGTAAGCAAAGACCACCAGGAACGGGTTTAGAACGAAGCCTGTCAACTGATCAGGGAGCACGAAAAAAGAATAAGCGAAAAACATTGATTCTGTCAAACGGCAAGGAAGGCTTTAAGTGTTAAGTGTTAGGTTTTAAGTAAAGGAGGGGACTCCGGTCCACAGGCCACTGAAAGAGTCGCTTCCAAGTCCCGTTTCTGTTCTGTCATTCCGGCGAAGACCGGAATCCAGCAAAGATATGGGGCCGAGGAACACAGCCGCATGACGTTTGCGCGAGTGAGGCTACCAACAAGTCCGCGAATGACGGGAAAGAAGCTCTTTGTTTGACGTTCAAACGGCTTAAGCGGTTCAAGCCGCCTCTGTGGTCCGTGCCTTGTTCCTGTTGACAATCCCGACTGTTTACTATTATAAAAGGACTTACTTAGTGCCTGGGTGGCGGAACAGGCAGACGCAAGGGACTTAAAATCCCTCGCTCCTCGCGAGTGTACGGGTTCGACCCCCGTCCCAGGCATTGATAATAAAGGGTTTACAAGGACATATGGGTAATCAACCGGGTAAGCAGGAAAGCTGAGTAAGCACCGGGTAAGCAGGAAGTAAATGAAAGCCCCCCGGTTTCCCAGGGGGCCCGATGTAAAGAGGGGGTGAAGGATTTGACACCCCCAGCCCCTTGAGGTCGTTTCCGGTTGATCGCCGTACCACTTTGATACGGTTCCGTTTCTTCTTCGGTCGCTGCGGCGATGCGCTCCACAGAACACTTATGGGAGATAAGCGGTATTACAGATAACGCACCCCTACCGGAGTTGTCGCTTTCGAAGGAACCTCCAATCCGCTTACCGCGGCCAGGGGTTCGTTCATAATTCTGTAAGTCTTCACATAACGAATAGAATAGCGGCGGCAGACGTGGACGGGAACGACCTTCGGATTTTCATATTCTCTTTCCTGCCAGGCCTGACCGAGCGATGATGACCGTGTTCCTCATATAAGCTCTCTTTCTTTTCTTGACAGCGTCCGTCTAGCCTATTATGCTAAGTAATGAAAGCGAAGGTTCCTATCTCCGGAGGGACAAATGCGAACAAAGAGTGACATTCTCGGCGAAAATGACAGAGATAACGCCGTGGGACTACACGCTCTCATTAGGGACTTTCATCTCAAGGTTCCTTTGCCTCGGGTTAGATCTGAGATCGTCCGCGGAACAAGAAAAACCATTACTACAGCGAACCGCGTCCTCGAGCAGTACCCTGCGGCCAAAGGCTATCAAGCGGCAGGGTTAGAGGGCAATCTCCGCTTCGCTCTTAGGTACGAACCGGTGGACGTCGGCGTTTATAAGACCCTCTTCCTTACCGTTCCCAAGCAGGATGTAGAGCGATGGGTAAATAGGGAGCCCCTCGGTATCTTCGCACGGAGGGCATGGTATCTGTATGAGTTGTTAACCGGTGATACTCTCGACGTCAAGAACGTCGGGTCGGGCAGATATATTGACCTCCTCAACGAAAAAATCCATATCGTGGGTCCAAAACGCCGCGTTCAAAGACAGCGTGTGAACGACAACATGCTTGGCACCAGGGAGTTTTGCCCCTTCATACGAAGAACACCCGTACTCGAACACTACTTTCAGAAACACCTGCGGGTTCGAGCCAGGAAAATTGTTGAAGGCATCGACCCATCCATCCTTCATCGTGCGGCTGCCTACCTCTATACGAAAGAAACGAAATCGTCCTTTGCAATCGAAGGTGAAAAACCCACCAGGGGCCGCACGGAGCGTTTTATAGCCGTGCTTTCCCAGGCAGGAACGTTTAATGTGGCGTCCAAGAGAGCCCTCGTTGAGCTCCAGAACGCAATTGTCGATCCACGATATGCACAGAAGGGATGGAGAGACGGACAGAACTACATAGGAGAGACGCTTCACGACTACTCACAACACGTCCACTTTGCCTGTCCGAGACCACAAGACGTTGACTCTCTCATGCGAGGTTGGATGCAGATGCTGGAAAAGCTCGTGGAGCCTGGCGTTAACGGAATGGACGAGATATCCCTGGCGGCAGCCTCGGCGTTCGGGTTTGTCTTCGTTCATCCCTTCGAGGACGGCAATGGCCGTATTCACCGGTTTATTGTGCATCATGTCCTGGCAAGATCGGGATTCACGCCGACTGGTATCATTTTTCCGATCTCGGCAATGATGCTAAATGACAGGGTCCATTACGATGAGGCCTTGGAGGCATTTTCAAAAACGATAATACCATTTGTCGAATTCACGATGGACACAGACTCCCGCATGACGGTTCATAACGATACCGCAGACCTCTACCGGTATTTCGACGCAACACCTCAGACGGAGTACCTTTATTCCTGCATCGAGGAAACCCTCGACAAGGACTTCGGGGCCGAGTTGAGATTCGTCCAATTTTTCGACAGGGCGATGGAGAGGATCGGGGAGATAGTCGACATGCCGACAAATAGAGCGAGCCTTCTCGTCCGGTTGATACGACAGAACAACGGGACCCTCTCAAAGTCGAAGCGGGGTCAATTCCCGGAGCTTGCCGATGATGAAATAGAACGGATAGAAGACGCGGTGAATGAGGCGTGGAACGAGTTTGGCGGGAATGGCGAAGCCGGAGGGTCGGCCAAGCCTACCCCCTAATGATGATCGGCACAGTGATGATTACGCAGTCTCTTCAACGATTAGTGTTGTTTTCGCACCTTTGGTGTTATTTTCGAATGTGGGGATGGCCTCAAGGTTCAAAACGACGGGACATCCTTTCGATTTTCACATTCTCCTTCCTGCCAGGCTTAACCGAGTAATGATGGCCGCTGGATGGTGTTGGCCAGATGCTATCCGCTTCATCCCCAAATGATACACAATGATACTGACGGCGGTCTGCCCGTTTGACGGGCGATTTCGGAAGGAGTAGAATTACCGTAGCGATATCATACAACTTATGAGGAGGTTTACATGGACACAGATGATCGCTCAAAACCCTCGGGTAAGGTTTCAAGAAGGCAGTTTGTTGCTGGCATAGGGCTCGCGGGGGCCGCGCTGCTTGCCGGCGGGACCCGTTCCGGCTCCGAAGCCGCTCCGTTGCCAAAGAAATGGGACATGGAGACCGATGTCGTGGTGGTCGGTTTTGGTGGTGCGGGCGCCTGTGCCGCCATCGAAGCGGCCAAGGCAGGCTCTTCCGTCGTTATACTCGAAAAAACTCCTGTTCCCGGTGGCTCAACAGCCATCTCCGGCGGCATCGTGCTGGCTGCCGGTACCCCGCTGCAGAAGAGCGCGGGCATAAACGACACGGCACAGGAAATGTTCAAATACATCAAGGCTTGCGGACAGGGAAGAGCAGACGACGCACTGGTCAAGGTTGTCTGCGACATGTCAGCTGAGAACATCGCCTGGCTTGAGGGTCTCGGAGCTGAATTTCCGAAAGATCTCCTTGCCATGAGCGGTATGGAAGATGAACCCGAATACACCAGGATCACTCCCGCCGTGAAAAGGGGCCACAGGGTCAAGGGAACGGGAGGAGCGCTTTTCAGGGCACTTCATAACGCGGTAAGAGCACACAAGAACGTCAGGATCATGACGAACACGGAAGGGTTGAAACTGATCACGCGTCCCGCCACCACGGATACCAACAACGAAGTGATCGGGATCATGGCAAAAAGGTCCGGGAAGGTTACCAGCATACGAGCGAAAAAGGCGGTGGTTCTTGCAACGGGTGGTGTGATGTCGGGAGATGCCACGAAGAGGTGGCTGCAGGACTACTCACCCGACGTTGCGCTCACCGTGCCTGCCGGAAGCCTCACCGCGACAGGCGATGGTTACCGTATGGGTATGTTGTCCGGCGCGGCAATGGCATGCCTCAACACCGGTGGATTTTTGCCGTCCGTGATGTTCCCCGGCCACAAGATGGGTGGGATCGTGTACATCAACATCTGGGGTCTGCCGAACATCTATGTCAGAGAGGATGGCACACGGTTCTGCAACGAGGGCGCTTATTACGTGCTGGTAAGCGAGGAAATGTTCAAGAAGAAGGCAACGACGGCCTATTGCGTTTTTGATTCAGAGGCGGTCAAGAAGGCCCTCGATATGGTACCCAAGGGCATAGAGCCGACAAGGACCCTCGCCCTTGGCGTTGATCCGAGGGATATGGAAAAGGGTGTCACCGGAAAGTACGTCTGGAAAGGGGAAACCATCGGTGAACTCGCCAGGAGTATCGGCATCGATGCGGCATCCCTCGAAAAGACCCTTTCCACTTACAATACAAACGCCGAAAAGGGCAAGGATGCGGAATTCGGCAGAAAGAAAGGGCTTGCCCCCCTCAAGAAACCGCCATTCTACGCCTTCAAGATACACGTCGGGATGGTATGCCATGACGGTGGGCTGAAGATCAATACCAGGGCCCAGGTGATCGACACCTTTGGCACGGTCATTCCAAGGCTCTATGCCGCGGGACGCGATTCGGTGGGATTCTTCGGCGCCCGGTACCCCGGCAGCGGAGGAGCGATTGCCGATCTTCTGGCGTTCGGCCGCATCGCCGGGAAGAACGCAGCCGCGGAGCCGCCGCAGACTCCGGCCAGGTAGATCAACGTGAGGAAGCGGGGAAAACCCCGCTTCCTCCCTTACTCAAAAAAAGTCACGCTTGACAGGCAGGAGAGGGACCCAATGAGTTTGAAAGATGAATTCAAGAAGATGGTCGGCCAGCTGGAAAACAGTTTTTCGATTCCCCCCGTAGAGGCCGTTTTCCTTCCTCCTTTTTATAGAGGCGGACAACCGAAGGATTCGCAGTTCATGGCGCTCGTCCTGAGAGGAGGGGCCACCGGCATCAGCTACATTCTTCTTCCCGACAGTGAGGAAGGAGCGTACAATGCCCTGCAGCCGGGTGAGCTGACAGGGAGATATCCGCAGGAATTCGCCTTTGAATTCGGCGGTGACGATCCTGTGAGAGAAATGATCGGCATGGCCTCGATCAACGCCATCTGTCAGTATGTTATGAAAGAGACCAATTTCCCGCTCGATCATACCACCAATCCTTTGGGACTGATCTCGGTCAACAAAGAGGACAGGATCGGCATGGTCGGCCTTTTTTCCGGGCTCGTCAACACTATCAGAAAGGCTGGCGCCGAACTGGTCATCATCGAGAAACGGGAACACCTGGCAGAAAAATACCACGACATCCCGATCACGACGGACATAACGCGCCTCGCCGGGTGCAACAAGATACTGTGCACCGGCACCACAGTGCTGAACAATTCGCTGGATGACATTCTCCAGCACTGCTCGCCGGATACCTTCATATCCGTCGTCGGCCCTACCGCCGGATACTTCCCCGACCCGCTTTTTGCGTGCGGCGTTGACGTGGTGGGCGGCAGGGTGGTAAAGGACAGCACGGATTTCCTGCGGCGGCTCTCAGAGAGAGAACGCTGGGAGGACAGCACTCTGAAAACCTGCTTCCAGAAGAACACCTACAGAACCATTCTCAATAACAGGTAAGCACCAGGCGCCTGCAGCGTTGCTCTTCGGACCTTCACACTCTCTTCTGTGACCTCCGCTCCTTTACCCCATGACGTGCCATCTCGACCATATTTGCTGCATAACAGAACATTCCGGAGGACGCTCCATGTGCTGTGTCTGAGTCATGGTGCTTCCCCGGCCCTCCAACTTTCACGCCTTGACTGGAACCATCTCCGCCCCGAACCAAGGGTACGTCACAATGATTGACACGTCTGGAGGAAGGGGATACTATTCACCTAGCAGGGATCACTGTCACCATTGCCCGGTCTGGCCTGGCGGAAGGGGGTAGATGAGAATGCGCAGGGTACCTTCACAGTATTATCCCGTCATCATCGTGGCGGTCGTGTGCACGCTCTTCTGGTGCGTCTTCGCTGACGCGGCGACGCTGACGGACCTTCAGATGCTGGGGCGTTACAGGGACCTGGAGAAAGCGGCGGAACAGAGGCTTGCGGCCTCGCAGAAGGAACCCGACGCGTCGCTGCTGGGTTATCTGTGCGTTGCGTACTCAAGGCTGAAAAGATACAACAAGCTCTTTGACTGCCTCGACAAGCTGGAAAAACGCGTCCAGTCGGGTGACTACGTCCTGGAAACGGACAAACTCTTCGTGGCGAACTCTGACGGGACACCCCTGCCCAACATGCTTCGGGCCGAGGCGCTCATCGAACTCGGCCAGTACAATGAGGCCGTCAGGGAGGCAAAGACGGCCCTCGGCAAGGTGCGCGACCACATGACGACGGGGATATGGTCCCCCAAGATCTATCGCCTGTCGCTCATGGGCACCCTGGGATTGGCACACGCCCTGGGTGGAGACACGAAAAGCGCCAGGACACAGGCCGAAGAACTGGAGAATTTCTCGCTGGGCTTTATGGGCATCGCCTTCACAACCACGTTTCGCGCCAACGCGCTGGCAAGGGTCAACATGGCGCTCGGCCAGTACAATAAGGCCTTCGAATACGTCAAGGACGAGGACAGCATCCTCGCGCGGTCGGTATGGTTCATCAACAACGTAGCCTGGGGATACTCGGGAGACGATGCCGTGGAGACAGTCTATCTCACGCTGCCGAAATTGATGATCCGGGGCAAATGCCTCTCGGAACTCGGCAATCTCGAGGAGGCAGGGAAGACCCTTGACGTCATGCTGCGGAACGCCCGGATCGCCGATAACGGCGAGATCTACTGGCTCACCCTCTTTGAGAGGGGCCGGGTCGCCGAGAAGCAGGGCAGGCTCCCCGAGGCCATTGATCTCTACCGCCGGGCGATCGAGGTGATCGAGTCCCAGCGTTCCACCATCAACACGGAAACGAACAAGATCGGGTTCGTCGGGGACAAGCAGGAAGCGTACAGGCGGTTGATAGCCTCATTCCACGCGAGCGGGCAGTACGAGGCCGCCTTCGACTACGTTGAACGCTCGAAGTCAAGGACCCTCGTCGATCTCCTGGCGGAGAAACAGGACTTCTCCGTCGCGGGCGCGGACAGGGAAAAGGTGCTTCACCTGCTGGGCATCATCAAGAGGGAAGAACAGGAGGCAGTGATCCAGGACCTTTCTCCCTCGAGCTCACAGAACCGCACGCGCAGTGTTGAGACGAGAGAACAGATACGGGGGCAGTCTCCCGAACTGGCTTCTCTTGTCAGCGTCACATCCCTTCCCCTCGCCGAGCTTCAGCGTCTCATCGGTGCCGATGAAGCGCTTGTCGAGTACTACTACGACGACAACGACATCTACATCTTTCTCCTGTCCGACGGCACGTTGAGATCGACCAGGGTGAAGAAGGGGCCTCTTGTCGATGACATCCGCCTTCTTCGAAGCCTTATCGCTGACCCCCGCTCCGGCGATCCCCTGCCTCTGTGCCGGCGTCTCTACAAACAGATCCTGGGTTCCGTCGAAGGCAGCCTCGCCAAGCCGAACCTGGTGATCGTTCCCCACGGCGTGCTCCACTATCTTCCCTTTAGCGCGCTCCACGACGGCCAGCGCTACCTCATCGAACGCTGCGGCATCCGCATGCTGCCGAGCGCGAGCGTGAGCAAGTACCTGAGGACCAGGAGATCGTCCGACCGCCCCGGCATTTTTGCCTTCGGCAACCCCGACCTCGGCGATCCGAAGTACGATCTCAAGTACGCCCAGAATGAAGCTGTGGCCGTGGCCGCGTCCCGTGCCGGATCGATGGTCCTCGTGCGTGAAAAAGCGACGGAGACTGCCCTGAGGAAGTTCGGCACCGGCTTCAACTACATACATCTCGCCACTCATGGCCAGTTCGATCCCGACGCGCCCCTCAAGTCGGCCCTGCTCCTTGCCCGCGACGGGCAGAGCGACGGGAGGCTCACCGTCGACAACCTCTACTCGATGCGGTTCGAGGCGGACCTTGTCACCTTGAGCGCGTGCGAAACGGGGCTCGGCAAGGTGGCAAACGGCGATGACGTGGTGGGTCTGACGCGCGGCTTCCTGTACGCGGGAAGCAGCACCGTCGTGTCGAGCCTCTGGAAGGTCGACGACATGGCAACGTCACACCTTATGACGGAGTTCTACAGCGCCCTGAAGGCAACGAACAAGCAGGAGGCCTTGAGGCGCGCGCAGCTGAAGACAAAAGAGAAATACGGCCACCCCTTCTTCTGGGCCGCCTTCGAACTGACCGGCTCCGCCAGATAACGGCATCCCTGGTCGAATTGTTATGAGTCCGCCGATTGCGGCAGCACGGGCTTGATGTCCACGACCGGTGTTCCGTCGATGGCTTCCAGGGGTGCCACCCTTACCCTGTTCCCGGTGATCTCCATGACTGTGACGCGATGAAGGCCAAGAGGGTTTGGCCTGTCGGGAGAGCGCGTGGAGAAGACCCCGGTCACGGGCCTGGTGCGGTCCCCTCGGGGATGCACCTTCAACAGATCACGGCGGGACAGGTGAAACCATGTGACCACGATAACGTCGCTGCCCGCCGCGATACCCTGAAGGCCCTCCGTAAAGGCGGGGTCCACGTCGATCCACGCGTCAGGCGCGCCTTCGCTTCCCTGATTGGGGGCCTCCTCCCGGCTTGACAGCCTCGAACGTATCACCCCTATCCGTCTGATCTCAAAAATGGTCTCGTTCATTCTTTCGGAATCCCTCTGCCCTTGTTCCTTTTACGTGGAACACCCGGTGCAATTCCCCAGGGTCCATGACATTTCACCCGGCGCCCGCCCCCCACCGGGATCGATGCCGAGATCGCGGGTCAGTTCGGACAGTACCTGAGGTTCATTGTAATATCCCGCTTCCTGCAGTTCCTCCAAGGCATCTTCCCGGGAAAGAAGTCCGAAATAGACGCCCGCGCCGAGTTCGACGATGGCCTGGGGCAGGAATGTGCTCCTCGCGCTCTGGAAGCGCTTGAACTGGCAATGGTCTTTGACCTTTTCAAGGCGGCAACTGGTGTGCAGCAACCCTTTCTGTCCCGGCGGCATGCGCCAGTCCATTTGCTGCTTGATAAGCTCGACGGCCTTTGCCCACGAGCCATAGGCGGTGTTGGACTTCAGGCGGTGGAGAATGGGGATCGGCATGCCCGGATCGCCCTCCGCCATGGTCAGAATGTCGTTGAGGGGTTTGTAAACAGGGGCCAGAAGTTCGCTGACGGAAGACATGTGCCGCGTGAGGTCGGCGGTCAAGGAATAAGGCTGCGGGGGTTCAGAGACCCTCGCGACCATCCGCAGGAAGTTCAATGTGTCGGCCCGATGGTCTAAGACCCGTTCCGTGCGGGCCTGTCCCGTCCTGATCTCGGTCATCACGTAGTTCATGACCGCCATCTGCACCTCTTCGACCCCGTGCATGATCAATGGAATGTTCTCCTGCACCGCAAGGGGGTAGAAAAGCGCATGGGCCACCGTCGGGCAAAGGCAGGGCCAGCCGACACGCTCGAACTGGTCACGCATGGCCTGCCGGACCATGCGTGAGGGCAAGGTGCGGTCGACGAATTCCACATCGGGAAGCAACCGCATGGCCCGGACCATATTCTCCCTGCATGTGTCGTTTGTGTAGGGCATGTTCCAGGAGGCGACGAGGACACGAAGCTTGAGTCTCTTGGCCAGGTACCAGAGCAGGTACGTGGAGTCCTTGCCGCCGGTGTACAGGACCATGGCGTCGAAGCGTGAACCGGTGTTCTCCGAGGATATCCGGATGAGGTCCTCGTCCGTGATGCCCTCCTGCAGTGCCACGCCCTGTCCCGACCTTTCTGCCAGTTCGTAACACTGGCACAATGCGCACAACCCCTTTTCGTCGAATTCCAGGCCGGGCAGAACGTAGTCGTTGGTGACGCAGCGGACGCACTGCCGGAAGTTGTCCCTGGTGGACGGTTGACGGACCTCGCGCGCATCCACTATAATGCCTTCCGCGACCAACCGGGTGTACATTTCATGATCCGTAAGATCTGACGGCAGGTCCTTCGCGGCAGTCCGGCCGTCGAGGGATCGCAGGCGATCCGCCAGTTGAGGGGGTAAGGGGATGATAGCCTGCGTGTGATGCGGCGGATTGCGCAACCCGAAATAGACAAGCTGCGGCCCCGTCTTCGTTTCTTTGACCTGCCATCGGTACTGCAGAACCGGACGCTCAAGTGTCCTCATAGCTCGCTCCCTGTCTCGTTGCTTTTTTGAACCGAGTTTACCGTTTCCGTGAACCAGGGTCAAATACTACTGGATAGTACAGACAGATATGTTCACCAGTCAGTCTGGTCTGTATACCGCTTGAGGGACAAGGATACGGCGCCCGCGAACCCTGGTAGAAGATGATGCTCTTCCAGGAACAACAAGGCTCCGGCTATCATCCGAGGCCGGTCACTCTCTATTCATCGTACCGTGGATCGACCTTATCAGCCTCTTTGTCCACCTGTGTGCTTCGGTGTCGCCTTCGGAGGCCGCAAGCCGCTCCTGGCCACACCCTGCCATGATCTTAACGAACGTTTGATGACAGACGGCTGCAGGTACTCTGTCGTATTGTGCGTCCAGTGCTCCATCCAGTCCTTCCTTGCCTTGATACCCCGCACGTCCAGTTTTGTCGTCGGTGACGTTTTCGTTTCTTTCATGATCACCTCCCACAAAGAAAGTATACACCACAATCCCCCCAATGTTCCCGCCCTCTTTCGGTCCTCGTACCGCCTCCCGGAAAACTGCCCAGGAGAACCTCGAATCAGTGTCTAAGTATCCGTATCTGAAGGAGAATATCGGGGACCCATCCTTTGGTCAAGCCTTGGTCTCTCGTCGTTGACTTTTCCTTGCGACGATGCTCCTCCTAGATTCCGGCCTTCGCCGGAATGACGGGGGAAGAGGGGTGCCGGAATGACGGGGGAAGAGGGGTGCCGGAATGACGGGGGAAGAGG
>JAAYAK010000110.1 GCA_012719415.1 Syntrophorhabdus sp. | reverse complement strand
TGTTTTCCAGGATCTGGTCGGTGGTGAAGTTTTCGAGGCCCATGTAGTAGCCGGCACTCTCGATCAGGGCGTCGGAGGGGACGAGGCCCACTATCTCGCTGCCGATGACGTTGACACCGTACCGCTTCGCCTCCATCCTCACCATTTCCAGGGCACGGTAAAGCGGGGTGCGCGTGTAGTCCGTCATGTTCATGGATACCTGGACTATGCCCCGTTCCCTGAGGTTGATGGCGATGGCGCGGCAGCAGCGCAAACCACCGCCCTGGCCGCGCACGGCCCGCGCGATGGCGGTGGCCGTGGTCATGCTGTCCGTATCGAGGTTGACGTTGAAGGCAACGAGGGGCCTTCTCGCCCCCACGGCAACCACACCAGCCGTGGGGTGCACCGCCGCGTCGCCGAAATCGGGCTTCCACTGAGGGTCCTTGATCTTCTCCTTCATGCCCTCGAACTCTCCCCTGCGGATATCGGGGAGGGCCCTCCTCTCGGGACGGGAGGCCGATTCCTCGTAGAGGAACACGGGGACGCGAAAACTCCGCCAGATCTCCTTCGCGACATCGAGGGAGAGCGCGATCGCCTCTTCCATGGAAGTCTCGCCGATGGGAACGAAGGGTATCACATCGACGGCACCCATCCGGGGATGCTCTCCCCTGTGCCTGCGAAGATCGATGGTCTTCACGGCAACCCTCACGGCGTCGAGCACGGCCCTCCTCACACGCGCCGGCTCGCCCGCGGCAGTCACCACCAGGCGGTTGTGGTCCTTGTCCTTGTGATGGTCGAGGAGCTTGACCCCCTTGACACCGGTGAAACAGTCGAGGATCTTCCTGATCTTCGCCGCATTGCGCCCCTCGCTGAAGTTCGGCACCGTCTCGATGATCTTCTTCATGGTGGTTTCCATTGTAACCTTTATGGCATAAAGGGTAAAGGACAAAGAACGGGGGAGAGGAGGCCCTCCGGTCACTTCATCGAATCGAGGAGCTTCTCCAGGAGGTCCGTCTTGCTCATGCCGTCCCGTGGACCGGGAACGGGGACCTCATCCATTCCCGGCGCGCCGAGGAACTGCCCCTCATCGAGGCACGCCCTGACGTTTGGCGCCTCGATGAAGCGGGAGAGCCTGTTGAAGGTGTGGATGCCATTGTTGCGTCCCTCGTGGTGGGCAAGGATGTAGAGCCGTTCCCTGGCCCGCGTCACCGCGACGTAGAGAAGCCTTCGCTCCTCTTCGAGGCCTTCGTCGTCGCGGGTCGTGTAGCTGGACGGGAGGACTCCGTCCACGGCGCCGATGATAAAGACGTTGCGCCACTCCAGCCCCTTCGCGGAATGGATCGTCGACAGGATGAGCGGCCTTTCCCATATGGTGTCGTGAAAGTCCCTGACGCCCCGCTCCGGCGGCTCGATGGCGAGATCGACGAGGAAGTCCCGCACAGAGCCGTAGCGGCCCGATATCTGCGCCAGGGCGTCGAGATCGTTCTTCCTCAGATTCCAGTCGAGATCGAACTTTTCTCTCAGAATGGGATCGCAGTAGTCGATCACTCTCCTCACCACGTCTTCCGGACCCGTCTCCTCTGAATCAAGGAGACGGGCAAGACGGGCAAGCCCGGCGGAAGATCTCCCCGCGGCAGCTCCCGTCGGCTCGATGACGTTCGCAACAACGGACCGGAGGGTCTCGCAAGAGGCCATCTCCCCGAGCATTCTTTCGGCGGTCTTCGGGCCTATCCCCGGCACAAGCAGGAGAACGCGGCTCCATGCCAGTTCATCCTTCGCGTTGACGAAGAGCCTGAGGTGCGCAATGAGGTCCTTCACGTGGGCCGTTTCGTAGAACTTGAGGCCCCCGTAGACGGCAAAGGGGATGTTGCGCCTTCCCAGCTCCGCCTGCAGCGGTATCGTTATGTAGGAGGACCGGAAAAGGACACACTGGTGCGAAAGCTCCATCCCCTGGTCATAGGACTCCTTTATCCTTTCGACCACCCAGGCGGCCTCCTCCTGGGCATCCCGGGAATAGATGAGGAGGGGCTTCTCCCCGTAGTCCTTTGCCACGGCCTTAAGGCATTTCTGGTACTTGTTCGCCATGTTGTCGAGCACGGCATTGCCGACATTGAGGATCGCCTGGGTACTCCGGTAGTTGTCCTCCAGCTTGATGACCCTGCAGCCGTCAAAGCGCTCGGGAAAGCGCATGATGTTCTCGTGGGAGCTTCCCCGGAAGGAATAGATGGACTGGGCGTCGTCGCCGACCACCAGGATATTGCGGTGAGCTGCCGCCAGGTGGTACGCGATGTCCCCCTGCATGGCGTTCGTGTCCTGGAACTCGTCGATCATGACGTAACGGTACCGGGCGGCGACGCGGGAACGCGCGTCTTCGTTCTCGAGGAGGAGCTTGAAGTAGAGCAGGAGGTCATCGTAGTCGAGGCACTGCGAGGTCACCTTGTACTCGGTGTACTTGCGGCGCAGTTCGCCTATCTCGTCGGCGAACTGCAGGAACTCCGGGTAGTGCCTCTCCAGAACCCCCTCGAGAGGCATCTCCTTGTTGACCGCCATGCTGAGGATCTTCCTGAGCATGTCCTTCCGGGGACGCCTTTTCTGCCTTTCGTAGAAGCCAAGGCTCGTCGCGCACCGGTGGATAGCCTCCTCGGCATCGGATTCATCATAGATGGTGAACGTGTCGGGCAACCCGAAGAACCCGCTGTAGCTGCGCAGCATCTTGTTGGCAAAGGAATGGAAGGTCCCTCCCTCCACGCCCTCGCACCGGGGATCGTGACGCGCGGCGCGGGATATCATCTCCCTCGCGCTTCGCCTCGTGAAGGTGAGAAGGAGGATCGAGCCAGGGTCGATGCCTGTCTCGACGAGATGCCTCACCCGGTATTCGATGACCCGCGTCTTCCCGCTGCCCGCCCCCGCGATGACGAGCACCGGCCCGTCGATGGCGGTCACCGCCTCGTACTGCCTCTCGTTAAGCTCTTCCCTGAGATCTCCATCCGCCATGTGTGGGGATATTATAGCAGAAAACCGTTTCAGGTTTCAGGTTTCAGGTTCCAGGACCTGGAGGAGGCGGGTGGGGGGGGTTCCTTTCAGTCTTCGGTGAAGAGTTCCGTGTCGATCTGGCGTTCCCGCCCGGCCACGTATTCCATGATGCCCCGCAGGGCGTCTTCGGGCAGGGAGGAGAACTCGACGCCGATCCGGGTAAGGTCCATGAGATGGACAACGCTCCTGACCGTGGCCAGCGCTCGCACCTCTCCGAACGCGGGGACCGCGACGGTAAGCTCGATGGTGTCGCCCGATTTGAAACGGGCCGCCTCTTCCGTCATCATGAAAGATATACCGCCGGTGCTGATGTCCACCGGTTCGACGTCGACGCTGTCGCCGTTACCGGCGGCTATCCGTGCCGACACCGGTTGGGTTGCCGACGGACGCACCCTGACGTGTCTGCGCCTTTCCCGCTTTGTGATCCTGTCGGGGTACTGGATGGCGAGGTGCATACGGCGGTGTTCGGCGAGTTCTATGGAAAGGATCTTCGTCCCGAAGATATAAAGGGAGCTGTCGCCCGCGCAGGTAATGGTGGCCCGTCCCGTCTCCGGGTATTCTCCCGGCGCCAGCGATGCCTCGACAAAAAGCTCTTTCCTCTTCCCTTCCCGGACGACAAGCCGGCAATCATCGAGGACGATGGTGTCATCGATGACGACCCTGACAGGCATACTCTGCTCGGTTATATCCCGGATGTATCGGTCTACCTGATGTTTCTCGCGAAGGACGATGAGACTCTTTTTGTCGTTCGTTGCCATGAGATCACACGGTCTCGATCTTTATCCTGTTAATTCTCTTTCAATTCCTCCCCATTTACAAGAGAAAAGTGCGATTGACTTTTCCTGTTCCTTCATCTAGGCTACATGCAAGACCGGTGCTCATGACCAGACAGTGTCTTATTTTCCTCCTTCTTCTTGCGGCCCTCGTGTCGCTGCCTTCAGGCGCCTCGTGCGCGGAGTACGGCAAGGACGTCACGGTCAGCCTCTGTTTCACCCCTGGCAGCAACTGCACCGACAAGATCATACGGGAGATCGCCTCGGCGCGTTCCGAGATCCTCATCCAGGCCTACTCCTTCACCTCCGCCCCCATCGCGAAGGCCCTCATCGAGGCCCACAAGCGCGGCGTCAAGGTGGCGGCGATCCTCGACAAGAGCCAGCGCACGGCGAAATATACCTCCGCCACTTTCCTGGCGAACATGAGGATACCCACGTACATCGATGCCAAACACGCCATCGCTCACAACAAGGTCATCGTCATAGACGGCGCCGTAACGATAACGGGCTCCTTCAATTTCACAAAGGCCGCTGAGGAGAAGAACGCCGAGAACCTCCTCATCATCAGGTCCCGGGAGATCGCCAAGGCCTACCGCGAGAACTGGCATGACCACCTCAGCCACTCCGAGCAATACAAACCAAAATACTAACCCCCCCATACGTCCCATATGTCCCATATGTCCTAAACGTCCTAAACGTCCTATACGTCCTATAAGTCCCATAGGTCCTATCCCCTCCTATATGTCCTATTTTGCTTTTTTTCAGCCTTACTGTATAATATTGGGCTTTTGCGCATACGCCACAACGGAGGACATAGTGATAACAGCATACATAGACGATAAGGAATGTTCCGCGAGGGAAGGCAGCACCATCATCGACGCGGCCCGGGAGAACGGGATAGACATACCTGGTCTCGGGTACGATCCCCGGGTCAGTCCCCCCACCAACATCGAGATATCCATGGTGGAAGTGGTGGAGAATGGAAGGCCCCGCACCGTCTCGGCGACATCCACCGTCATAGAGGACGGGATGGTCGTCACCACCCGCTCGCCCGCCCTCGAAAGCTTCAGGAAGATCTACCTTCAGGCCCTTCTGAGGAACCATTACGGGGATTGTGTGGCTCCCTGCGTCGCGCGTTGCCCCGCGCACATCGATATCCAGAAATATCTTTACCACGTGGCCAACGGCAACTTTGCCGAGGCCCTTGCCGTGATCAGGGAGAACAACCCCTTTCCCTCGGTATGCGGCAGGGTCTGCCCGCACCCCTGCGAGGGAGAGTGCCGCAGGAACGCCGTGGATTCGCCTGTCAATATCAACGGGGTGAAGCGTTTCGTTGGCGACTTCGACAGCTACCAGACCGTGGAGTTCGTTCCCTTTGTGGCACCGGACACGGGGCACAGCGTAGCCGTCATCGGCGCGGGCCCGGCTGGGCTCACCTGCGCTTACTTTCTGCGCTGCCTCGGACACAAAGTCACCGTCTTCGAGAAGCAGGAGGCTGCCGGCGGCATGCTCCGCTGGGGCATACCCTACTATCGCCTCCCGGAGAGCATCCTCGACCGGGAGATACGGACGGTCCTCAACCTCGGCATAGACATACGATACGGCAAGGAACTGGGAAAGGATTTCACCCTCCTGTCCCTGAAACGGGACGGGTACGAGGCGATGTTCCTCGGGATCGGCGCGCAGAAGACCTCCCGCATGGCGATCCCCGGCGAGGACCTTCCCGGCGTCATGACGGGCCTCGATCTCCTCGCCCGCCTTGCAAGGTACGAAACGCCTGACCTCGGTGACACCGTCATCGTCTTCGGAGGAGGGAATACGGCCATGGACGCCGCGCGCAGCGCCATCCGCCTGGGATCGAAGAGGGTGATCGTCGCCTACCGGAGGACGAGGGCCGAGATGCCCGCCGAGGAGGCGGAGATAGAGGAGGCCCTCGAGGAAGGCGTGGAAATGATGTTCCTCACCGCACCCATCTCCATAAGCCGCGAGAACGGGTCACTGTCCTTGCAATGCATGAAGATGGAACTCGGTGAGCCCGACGGGAGCGGCAGGCGCCGGCCTGTGCCCGTGGAAGGCTCCGAGTTCGACCTTGTCTGTTCCACCGTCGTCAGCGCCATCGGACAGATCGTGGACAACGAGTGCATCGCCCGTGATGACCTCACGACGAAGCACGGCACCGTCCTGACGAACCCGGACACGACGGAAACCTCCATCCCCGGTGTCTTCTCCGGGGGAGACTGCGTGAGCGGCCCCGACATCGCCATCAACGCCATAGGCGCCGGGAAGCGTGCGGCCCTGCAGATAGACGAACACCTCCGCACGGGGAAATACACACCTGTGACGGAGCCTTACAACTGCTCGAAGGGACACTGGCGGATGATACCCCGGGAGGAGTACAGGTGGGTGACCCCGTCGGAAAGATTCGATATCCCCACCCTTTCGGCAGAGGTCAGAAAGACAGACTTTCAGGAATCGACGCACACATGGGACAACGAGAGCGCGGTGCGGGAGGCCTCGAGGTGCCTTGCCTGCGGCTGCACGGAGCGCTACGCCTGCGTCCTCAGAGGACTTGCCAGTGAATATGGCGTCGAGTTCGATCAACCGACGCCGGCGCGGCCCCTTCCCATCGACGAGAACCATCCCTTTATCGTCCGCGACCCGGGGAAATGCATCCTTTGCGGCCTGTGCCTCAAGATATGCCGGGAGATGGAAGGCTCGTCGGCCCTGTCCTTCTACGAAACGGACAACGTCCTCACGATAGGGCCAAACGACCACAAGCCCCTCGACATGACCGTTTGTGTCGCCTGCGGTCATTGCGCCACGGCATGTCCCACGGGCGCCCTGTCCTTCAAACCCGTCATCCCCCGGGTCTATCGTGCCCTTCATGACCCGAACCTCACCGTCGTGGCGCAGATAGCGCCGGCGGTGCGGGCCGCCTTCGGGCAACACTACGGCATAGACCCGGCCTCGGTCATGTCCGTTCTGTCCTCGGGACTCAAGAAGGTTGGGTTCGATTTCGTTTTCGACACGTGCTGGGCCGCGGACCTCACCATCATGGAAGAGGGCACGGAATTCCTGACCCGCGCGGCCGAGGGCGGCATCCTTCCCCAGATAACGTCCTGCTGCCCCGCCTGGGTGAACTACTGCGAGAAAATCGCCCCCGACATCCTTCCCCACCTTTCGTCCTGCCGGTCTCCCCAGCAGATGTTCGGCTCCGTTATGAAGCACTACTTCGCCCGGGAGCTGAAGGTTAAGCCCCAGAGCCTCTTCTTCGTTTCCATCATGCCCTGCAACGCCAAGAAATACGAGGCGCGGCGGCCTGAATTCAACCGGGAAGGCCTCGCCGACGTGGACGCGGTGCTCACCACCACGGAGGTCATCAGGCTCTTCGAGGAGCGGGGAATGGACCCGAGGACCTTCAGCCCCGTGCCCGTCGACGCCTTCTTCGGCAAGGCGAGCGGCGCGGGCATCATCTTCGGCGCCTCCGGCGGTGTCGCCGAGGCGGCCCTGCGCCTCGCGGCCGAACGGGTCATCGGAAAGCGCATGGAAAGCTTCACCTACGAGGAGGTGAGGGGACTGAAAGGCGTCAAGGAAACCACGGTCGGCCTCGGGGAGACAAAGGTGCGCCTCGCTGTCGTGAGCGGCCTCACGAACGCGCAGAACCTCATCGACCGCATTCGTTCCGGGGACGCCCCCTATGACCTCATCGAGGTCATGGCCTGCCCCGGCGGCTGCATCAACGGCTCGGGAAACCCGGCGCCGAAACTCACGAGCGATCCCGGGGACAGACTCGAGGTGCTCTATCGCCTTGACGAGGCGGCATCTATAAAGAAGAGCCAGGACAACCCCACCATCCAGGCCATCTACACGAACTGGCTTGGCGAGCCCGACGGGACCCTGTCCCATCACAATCTCCACACCACCTATCGCCGCCGTTCCATGCGCGTCCAGGAGTCCGTCGAGGAGCTTCTCCGGGACAATGCCCCCATCGACGTGGGTGTCTGCCTCGGCACGAGCTGCTACCTGAAGGGCTCCTTCCACCTGCTCGAAGGACTCTCGGCGGAATTGCGCAAACGGGGACTCCTCGACCGCTTCAGGATAAAGGCCCGTTTCTGCACCGACCAGTGCTCCGCCGGTCCCAACGTCGTCGTAGGGACGAACGTGATAAACGGCGTGGACCCCGGTGACCCGGTCGCCTTCATCGACACCTACCTCATACCCGCCCTCGAAGCGGCGAGTCGCGAAGAGACGGTGCCTTAGGGGAGCGCTTTCCGACGCGGCGCCAACCATTGCCTCTTTTCTGGCGTGCCGCGCCGGGGGTTTTCCCTCTCCAAAACCGTCTTGGACATATTTCGATGTTGTGTGTATCATAGAGAAGACGAGGAACACCGTCGGATATGAAAGATGCTTAAGAACACAGCACTGAAATACAGAATGATACTCGGCGGCGTGGCCGCGGTTCTCATCCCTTTCCTGGTGGCGGGGATGATCGTCTCCGCCCTGCTTTCCGATTCCCTCCTGGAAATGACACAGGAACAGTCGGTCCGCATGGCAGCGAATGTTGCCTCCCTGATCGATGCGAACCTGATGCAGGAGATAAGACTGGCCTCATCCATTGCCGCGGACCCGACGGTGGTCAGGGCCTCCCGAAGCGGGGATTATCGTCACATCCAGGCAAAACTGGAGGCCGTGCACAAACGTATAGGCAAGCCCTTCTTCACGCTCTTCGTGCTCGACAGAAAAGGTCGCGTCAGGGCTGACGCGCACTTCCCGAAGCAGTTCGGGGTGGACCTCTCGGACCGCGAGTATTTCCTCCGCGCGAGGGAAGGCAAAACGACCATTACCGGCCCCCTTCCTGCCAGGGGGCCTTCGACACCGGGAGACCCCATCGTTATCGTGTCCGCCCCGATCCGGGAGGACAACGAGTTCCACGGGGTTGTCTGCATACCCTTTGATCCGAGCTTTCTCGGGGCCATCGTATCGCAGGTAAGGACCGGCAAAACGGGGTATGCCTACCTGGTGAACTCCGAAGGGCTTGTGCTGGCCCACCCGAAGAAGGAACACGTCCTTCGGGTACGTCTTCAGGACTATCCCGGCACCGAGGAGATCTACGAGCTCGCGCAGGCCGGGAAAACGGGCACGGCGTCCTATTATTCCGGCGGCGCGTGGAAGGTGGCCGGGTTGACGACCATGCAGCTCACGGGCTGGACAGTCGTCTTTGCCCAGAACAGGGACGAGGTGATGGCCCCCGTCAACAGGATCCTGTGGATCATGTTCGTCAGCGGGATACTCTTTCTCATCATAACGATCGCGACAATAGTCGTCGTTTCGAGCAAACTCAGTTCCCCCGTGCAAAGACTCCTGGAAACGATGAAGACGATGACGGAACACTCCACGGAGATCATCCTCCAGATAGGGGCCGACAGGAAGATCACCTTCGCGAACCCGGCGTTCGAAAGGGTGACGGGGACAAGACCGGAAGAGGTGATCGGCACCGAACCGGACCTCGCCAATCCCCACGATATCCCGCCGGAGGTCATCTGGGACTCCCTCAATGCCGGGACCCCCTGGTCGGGCAGGGTGTCCCTCAAGGCAAGCGACGGGGCCCCGATCGCCCTCGACGTAATGGTCATGCCCCTCAGGCAGCCGGGCCGAGCCGTGGAAGGCTACCTCGAAATAGGCCGGGATGTGACAAAGGAACTGCTGTACGAGAGCAGGATGCAGCAATCGCAGAAGCTCCAGGCCATCGGCACCCTGGCGGGAGGAATCGCCCACGACTTCAACAATATCCTCAGCGGCATCCTCGGTTACGCGGAATTGGCCCTGATAACGGGAGAGCATGATGAAGAGATGGAAAAGTTCCTTCGGGAGATAATAAAGGCCGCCCAGAGGGCCGGCGATCTTGTCGGGCAGATACTGACCTTCAGCAGGCAGACGGAGGTGGAATTGAGGCCGATCCTGCCCGGGCCCGTCCTGGAAGAGGCCTCGAAGCTCCTGCGCGCGTCCGCACCGGCCTTTATCGACATGCGGTTGGAGATCGACAGCCGATCGGCCATTCTGGCGGAACCGACCCAGATCCACCAGATCGTGATGAACCTCTTTACGAACGCGGTGCATGCCATCGGACAGGCGCATGGGACCATCACCATAGAGCTTCAGGACTTTGTAGCCGACGAGGACTTCACAAGGGCCCATCCCGACATGCGCCCGGGAAAACACGTTGCGCTTCGCGTGTCCGACACGGGAAGCGGCATGGAGCCGGAGGTCGTCGACCATATATTTGAGCCCTTTTTCACCATGAGATCACAGGGGAAAGGCACCGGCCTCGGGCTCTCCGTCGTGCACGGCATCGTGAAGAAACTGGAGGGGACGATCGAGGTCAAAAGCCAGGTCGGGACGGGCACCACCTTCAGCATCTACATCCCCTGCACGGAAATGGACACCGCCAGCCCGCCCCGGGAAGTCCCCCCTATCGAGAAGGGAAAACACCGGATCGTCCTCATAGACGACGAAGAGGCAATACTCGCGACCACGGGCGCCATCCTGACGCGGCTCGGCCACACGGTGACCGCCTTTGCCAACGGCCTTGAGGCCCTCAAAGCAATAGAAGCCACCCCCCACGGTTTCGACCTCATTATCACCGACCATTCGATGCCGAAGATCACGGGCCTCGAAATAGTACGGAGCCTTAAAGAGAAGGGCATCTCTATCCCGGTCATACTCACCTCGGGCTACCTCGCCCACACCATGGCCGACCAGATCCGTGACGTCGGCGTATCGGAAGTGATGACAAAACCGATAACCGTGCGCCAGCTTGCCGAAACGATAGAAAGGGTGCTTGGCGACCCCGGGCCCGTCGACTCAGAAACCGCCGCCTCAAGCCAGGACACCTGAGCACCGCCAGTTGCCTTCCCCACCTCTCCAATTCTAATTCCTTCATCGTCCCCCTCCAGACGGACGTTTCACGCGAGGTTCGCGCCTCGTGGACGAAAGCGCCGAGGACAAAGATTTGTGTTGACACGAGGGGCCATGGATGCTACCTTTTTTCCATTAGTAGCACGACAGCCGCTTTCAGCCCTTCCCGATGGGCGGATCATGCCGGGGAAAAGGGCGGAAAGACACCCTTTGACACAAGGCGCAAAAGAATACGACCGATCCGGGAGCCCATGTGATGAAAAATGCCAGAACACTTGCCCTTGGTATCTTCCTGCTCATCTTCCTTGCCGCCGCGTCGGCATGGGCCGAGGACCAGAAAGGGAAACGCGGGACAGACCGTAAGGACGGGGAGAAGCTTGTCCTCGACACGATCACCGTCACGGAGACCCGGCACACCAACCCCGTTACCCCTGTCGATACCCGCTACGGCACGCAGTATAACGTCGTGACGGAGGAGCAGATCAGAGAGCAGAACTCCTACGACTTCCAATCAACCCTGCGCGACGTGCCGGGCGTCATGTACCAGAGCAAGAACCTCATGGGAAGCCAGACCAGTCACAGCCTCTACATACACGGCCGGGGGTCGAGCCATCCCAGCTCGGACATCGTCGTTCAGTTCGACGGCGCTCCCCGGTACGGAGGCCTCTTCGGACAGGTGCTGGGCGACGGCATCGCCGTTCCCACGATCGGAAGCATAGAGATATACAAGGGCCCGCAGCCCTCCCAGTTCGGCAGCGGATACGCGGCGGTCAACGTCCTGCCGAAGTACATGAAGAAGGAGGGGCAGGAGGGGATCTTGAGTTTCAACGGGGGCAGCTACGGCTCCTTCGACGAAAATGTCTCCGCCGGCCTCAAGAAGGGACCCTTCGACATCTATGCCTCCCAGAGCTATGCAAGCACCGACGGCGACCGGGCGAATTCCGCCTCCCATCAGCAAAGCCTTTATGCCAATGCCGGTTATCAGGTCACGAGAGAGTGGAGGGTCAGGTTCCTCATAAACCAGGTGAAGGGCATGACGGAGGCCCCCATGCCGGACAGCACACCCAGCGCGGTCAACGGGGTGAGCTGGCCCGGAGCGGAGCGCTACAAGACGGACACCCTCTTCGCCACACTGACGGTGAGCCACGAGTACGAGCGCGCAAGCGGCTATCTGAAGGGTTACTGGAACGACACGACCTTCGACCTCCTGCAGGAATTGAACAACGGCAACCAGTACGCCAACGGAACCGGCGGCCTCTGGTCCCGGCAGAATGTCATCCTCTACGGCGCCCGGGCGAAGGAGAAGCTTCTCTTGTGGCCCGGCGGAGAGATCCTTCTCGGGGCCGACCTCGACATGACGAGGCTCAAGAACACGCAGCAGACATATAGTGGGCTCGCCCCCACCGGCGCGGGCGCTGCCGGTGTCAACGGCGGCAAGGCGAGAAGGGTCTGGGATTTCCCCGATACCCGCCTTGTGTCCCCCTATATCGCCGCGAGCCACACATTCGGCCGACCGGAAGGCTTTCACGTCACCCCGTCGGCGGGGCTCAGGTATTTCAACCATGACGAGTTCGACAACAAGACCGCTCCCCAGGCCGGCCTCACGCTGGGATACGCCAACACCGACCTGAAGCTCAGTTATGCCCGGGGCGTCAACTATCCTTCTCCCGTCGTCCTCATGAACTTCGTGCGCACCGACGCACCCGTCGCCAATGCCGAGCAGTACTGGAGGAACATAAAGCCGGAGGTCGTGGACCACTATGAGGCGAGTCTCACTCACTCATGGCCCAAGGTGGCCAAACTGGGCGCGACGGTCTTCCGCGATAAGGGAAGTGACCGCTTCCTGGCGTACATGGGCGGGACCATCCCGACCCAATTCAACGATCACATCGGTCGCTACGAGATCGAGGGACTGGAACTCAGCGGTACGGTGACCCCCGTGAAAGACCTCGAGTTCTTCTCCGCCGCCACCTGGCTCACAACGGAGGCCAAAGGGGCCAACGGCGCCCAAAGCGATCACATACCCTACACGCCGGGCTTTCAGTTCCAGGCCGGCGTAAAGTGGAAATTCCTCCATGATTTCCAGGTATTCGCCGACATGCAGCACCTTCGCGACCTCTACCAGGGAACGTTCGTGCGAAGCAACACTCTCAACACCACGGCACTCACGGCGAAAGACAAACTGAACGACATCACCCTCGTGAACGCCCGGATAAGCTATCGCTTCGATCACGCCCCGCTCAGGCTCAAGGATTCCGACGTCTTCTTCGCCGTCAACAACATCTTCAACAGCGATTATGAATACGCCAAAGGGTACCCTATGCCGGGGACGACCTTCTTCGGTGGGTTCACCTTGAAGTTCAACTAGATCCGCGCCCCGAGCGGGCGCGAAAAAGACGTAAGGAGCATGTGTGGTTCAACGACCGGTTTTCAGGAAACTCCGCGGGATGGCACAGGACGCGGTGGTGCTTGCGATGGCGGCCATTGTCCTTCTGTGCATCCTCTCCGGGTGCTCCGGCAAGCCAGGGGAAGCGGGATCATCGGAGGCACGCACCATAGTGGTCTCGGACACGATCCTGTCGGAGATCATCGCGGCGCTCCTTCCTTCCGGCCGTTATCGTGTCGAATCCATCCTTCCCCCGGGGCAGTGTCCGGGCCATTACGATGTGAAACTGACGGACATCGAAAAGATGAAGAAGGCAGTCCTCATCGTCTCCTTCCGGGGCATGTCCTTCATGGAGAAAGCCGAGCTGGACGACCGCAGGCAGCTTGTTATCGACCCGGAAGGCCGCAACTGGATGGTCCCGGACTCATATGTAAAGGGCCTGACACTGCTTGCCGAACAACTCTCCAAACATTTTCCCGAAGACGGGGCCGAGATAGCCCGCCGGAAAGAACAGGCCATCCTCCTGGTGAAGAAGGGGTCGGAGGCGCTCGTTCAGAAGGTCACGGGCGCGGGCCTCTCCGGAAAACCCGTCATCGCCTCTTCCATGCAGAAGGAACCGCTGGAATGGATGGGTTTCATGGTCGTTGCCGAATACGGGAGGCAGGAGGCAATGTCGACGCGGGAGGTCGTGCGGCTGGCTGATATCGGAAAAGACCGCGGGGTGATCATGGTCGTGGACAACATCCAATCCGGACCCGACGCCGGCAAAGGGATCGCCGAAACGCTCCGGGCCCCGCACGTCGTCCTGACGAACTTTCCCTCGGAGAGAGGGTATCTCGCCACCCTGCAGGAGAATGTTGACGCCCTCCTGTCCGCTGTGCGAAAATGAGGCGCCATCGCCCAAAGTGAATCCACCATGGACGAGCAATTGATAACCCTTGACGGGGTCACGGTACGCAAGACGGGAACGGTGCTTCTCGACAGCGTCAGTCTCGCCGTGGCCCGGGGCGAGCTTGTCGGGGTCATCGGGCCCAACGGCGCCGGAAAGACCACGCTGCTCAATGTCATCGCCGGGTTCGAAAGGTTCGAAGGGGTATTGAGCCTCTTCGGACAGTGGGAAACCCACAAGCGTTCCCGTGAGACCCGGCTTCGCGTCGGATACGTCCCGCAGTCGTTTCCCGTCGACCCTGCCTTCCCCATCCTCGCCTGGGAGGCGGTGATGACAGGCGCGATCGGCCGGACAGGGCTCTTCCACTCCCCCGGAAGGCTGAGGAGGGAAGAGGCGATGGCGCTCATGGAGACCATGCGCCTTTCCCACCTCGCCGCAAGACCCCTCGGCCAGCTCTCCGGCGGCGAGAGGCAGAAGGTGTCGCTCGCCCGCGCGATCATCCAGCGGCCCGACATCCTCCTCATGGACGAACCGACGGCAAACCTCGACATCGCCGTGCAGAAGGAGGTCCTCGACCTCATCGATGAGATCCACCGGAAGGAGGGTCTGACGGTCCTCTTCGTCACCCACGATTTCACCATGCTTCCCTCCGCGATGGGGCGGGCCGTGCTGCTCCACCAGGGGAAGATGCTCTTTGACGGGGACATCGATAGGGCGCTCTCGGGAGAGACCCTGACGAGGCTCTTCCGGTATCCCCTCGAGACCTTCCGGAGAAAGGGCAGGAGATTCATCTCCTATGATTGAGCATCTCATGGACGTCTTCACCTATCCACCCATCCAGCGCGCCGCCATCGCCTGCGTGCTCTGCGGGGCAAGCTGCTCGTTTTTGTCCGTCTTCGTGGTACTCATGAAGATGCCCCTCATCGGCGTCTCTATGTCACACGCCGCCTTTGCGGGCGCGGTGCTGGGCATGCTTGTCGGCGTCAACCCCTTCCTCAGCGGCTTCGTCATGTGCCTTGCCGCGGCGGGCGCGCTGGGCCCCCTTTCGGACCGCACGGACCTCGCGCCGGAGAACGTCCTGGGTATTCTCTTTTCCTTTCTCATGGGAATCGCCTTCCTCGGAATGGGCATCCTCACGCGGACGAAGGCAGGCGTCCTCAACCTCATGTGGGGAAGCCTCCTCACGCTTTCCGGTTTCGACGTCACGATACTGGCCGTCGTCACGGGCGTCCTCGTCCTTTTCGTGATCCTCTTCTTCAAGGAGATACGCGCGGTCCTCTTTAACCGGCGGCTCGCCAGGGCAAGCGGGGTGCCGGAACGGATGATCTACTACGCGCTCCTCTTCCTCACCGGGGCCGTCGTGTCCGCGAACCTCGCGACGGTGGGCGGCCTTCTCATCTTCGCCCTTCTCGTGCAGCCCGGGGCAACGGCGCTCCAGCTGACGTACAACATGAAGCATTTCTTCCTGATCTCCGCGGCCTCCGGCATCGGCGCCTGCGCGTCCGGCCTTGTCATCTCCTACATCTTCGACCTGCCCTCCGGCGCTTCGGTCGTCCTCATGGCCACGGTCATCTTCGCGATGGCATACATCTTCTCACCGAAACGCCGCATGGCAAAGCTGAAAAAAAGGAATGGTACCCCATGAAAATGACAGACGACGAAAGGTATCGCAGACGCAGGGAATTCTTCAACGAGCATGCCGAAAAATGGCTCGACATGTGGTATAAGGACCACGTCACGGGGATCTATGACAAGCACGCCCGGGACTTTGAGCGCCTCTTCTCGCTCATGCCGCTCAAAACCGGGGACCACGTGCTGGACGTGGGATGCGGGAGCGGTGTCCTCGTCCCTTTCATCCTCAAAGACATCACATCGACAGGACTTCTTTACGAACTCGACTTCGCGGAGAAGATGCTCGAGGTTGACCGCGGCCTCCACGGGGAGGCAAACATCAGGTTCATCCTGGCCGATGCGGAGAGCGCACCGCTCGCCGATGACTCCTGCGACGTCGTCGTCTGTTTCTCCTG